>CAJUPQ010000024.1 GCA_910588505.1 uncultured Hungatella sp.
AACCAGTGACACGAGGATTTTCAGTCCTCTGCTCTACCAACTGAGCTACCAAGGCCTGTCGCTCCACCGCACTCCCGGTGATTCCAGACTCAAGTAGTTTACAACACTTTTTTTCTGTTGTCAATAACTTTTTTCGGTTCCTTCCCTTTTGCCAGCAATCTAAATGCGACAATAGGGTTCTCCTTGATTGCATCCGTGAACTATTGGGACATAGCAATCTAAATACTACCCTTGGATATATTTATAATCCGCTTACGGAACAAGAGAGCTATGACCGTATATCCAAAGCCTTGTAAATAACCTGTCTACAGGCTGATAGACACAAAAAATAGCGGAAGTCCCTTAAAACAGGACTTCCGCAATACTACAAAAAAGCGCGAGACGGGATTCGAACCCGCGACCCTCGCCTTGGCAAGGCGATACTCCACCACTGAGCCACTCGCGCACAAAAATATGATATTATCGCTGTCTTTGGATGACAGAATCATTTTATCATATCTTTTTTTTAAAATCAAGGGCTATTTGTATATTTTTATCTTACCGCAGGGTGACTGTCTTAAATTCGTAGTTGTCCCCAATATAGTGCTGCTGTGTGTACTCAAAAGGTGTGCCGTTGTCCAGATACCCGATCTGTTCAATGGCCAGAACCGGGTCTGTGCTTGTAAGCTTTAGGTAAGTCCTGTCATACTGGTCCGGCCTTTTGGCGCGGATGGTGCGGTGAGCGCTCTAAATCCTGAGACGGAGAGTTTTTTCGATATATTCATAGATGGAACCGTAAAGGTGTTCTTTTTTTAATCCCGGAATCAGCAGGATAGGCATGTAACAGAAATCCAGGGTGTGCCAGTTAGGCTCCCCATAGCGGTACCGGATAATGTGATACACGAAATCATCAGCCAGGATGTTCAGTTTCCCTGCAACTTCCTGGCCGGCGGGGATGATTTCAAAAAGTATGATTTCGGACTTGATCTTTGACTTGTCAATAGCATTGAACAGGCCGTTGATCTGGGGGGACAGCCGGCCTTCCTGCTCGGAAAGGCCCTTTACAAAGGTGCCGGCCCCCCGCCTTTTGATGACCAGACCTTCCGCCACAAGCTGGTCTATAGCCTTTTTTACTGTAATGCGGCTGACCTTGTATTGATCTCCCAGTTCCGGCTCCGTGGGAAGTTTGGCGTTGACCGGAAATGTTCCGTTCTCTATTTTTTTTCGTATATCTTTGAAGATTACTTCGTATTTTGTCATAGTCTGCTGGCTCCTGATTCCTCTGAAAATAAAGACGCTTCCTGCTATTTTACCGTATATCCCATCCAAATTCAATACCTGGATGGGATACAATGGATAATGCACAGGAGGAGCCGTAACAGTTCAGACAGGTCTGCGCATTGACCGCGCTGACCGTGCGAAAGCGTAATGGCAGCAGGCATCCGGCAGACGTTTCGTTTTCCCCTACAAAGCCAACACGATGGCATACACCGCAATGGCAGCTATGACCAGGCTCCAGAGGATCTGTTCCCTGCGGGAAAATTCTGTTTTCGGCCCCACAGCCGGTACAGGGCGTAGGGCACTAGAGGGAAGAAGACCGTGCAGAGATAGGTGATGGTTTTGTAGGCAGTAAATGGGCGGACCTCATCTTTGTCAAGGGCGTTTATTTGTTCGCGCAGCTGACGGATGCGGGCCTGAGTTTCGGTTTCGTTTTTGGAACGTTTTGCCATTATTTATAATCCTCGTCAGGGTCATAGGAAAAGCAGCGGTTGGCGATGGTCTGCTGGAAAAAGTAAGCGGATTTTTTCAGACGCCGGTTCCGGTCATGTTCCAGGTCTATTTCCACCAGGCCGTATCGGTTTTTAAATGCGTTCATAGGCGACACGTTGTCCGTAAAGGCCCAGTTCATGTAGCCTTTCAGATTGCAGCCCTCCTCAACGCCTCTGACAGCCCAGTACAGATGCTGCTTGAAAAAGTCAATGCGGTAATCGTCCTGTATCATGCCTGTTTCGTCCCGGTATTTGCCCTCATTTTGGACGCCCATGCCGTTTTCTGCCACAAACCACTCCTTATTGCCGTACTCGTTCTTCATGCGGAGGGCGAAATCATAGATGATCCTTGGGTAGATTTCCCAGCCGCGGAAGGGGTTCATCTTTTTCCCGGGCAGATCGAATTCTTCATAATAATAACAGGGGTGGAAGGGGGCTCCCTGGCGGATTGCGGTCATTCTGCCTTTTACCCGGTTGGGATGGTAAAGGTTGATGCCAACCCAGTCCACAGGATTGGCCTCCATCAGTTCCAGGTCAGAGGAGGTGTATTCCATGAGGAGCCCATGGGTTTTTAAAAGGTCAAAAAGCTGATCCTCATACCTGCCTTTTATGGCAGGATCCAGGAAGATGCGGTTGTAAAACAGGTCGAACTTGTCCGCGGCGTTGACATCATCAGGGGAGTCGGTTCTTGGGTAAACGGTCTCCACATTGATGATGTTCAGCTTGGAGATCTCCGTAATGCCCTGTCCTACCAGGTCTGTGTTGGCCAGGATAGCCGCGTTCAGAAGCGGGTCGCGGACAGGCTTGATGATCTGATTGCCGTGGATTCCGATGGACCAGAATACCTGAGCGACCAGCATAAGGATAAGGAGTCCGGGAAGTCCCTGCATTACCTTCTCAAGAGGTGTCTGGAGGAATGTGTAGATGATAGTGTACAGGCTCATGCCAAATGCCTTTGTGGTGATAAAGTTAAACAGGGCGCAGATAAGGACTGTTGCCATGGATGGGAACAGCACATTAAAGGAATTGGCCACATTGCTGGGAACCGAGTCAGGCATGGTGATCTTTAAGGCCCCGCTGTTTACCAGTTTTGTGTAGATCTCCACAGATATCAGGGTGATGACAATGCCCAGAAACAGTCCGCGGGAGGCGGTGTAGTCTTTGCCGATAACGCCGGACACGTCAATGACCACATCATTGTGGGTCACCTGGACCACGCTGGGCAGACAGCTTACAAAAGAACACAGGGCAATGATGCCGGGCATAAAACCTTCCTGCTTGTTCAGCCTGCCAAGTTCCAGGCCGATGAGGACTACAGCGGCTACGGTGAAAAAGTTTAATGTGGCGTAGTTGGCTGCGTTGAACCAGTCGGGTATCAGTCCTCCTGTTTCCCTGGTCTCATCACACAGGCAAAAATTCACCCGCCCGGCACACAGCCTGCCTTCCCTCCCTGGCCCCTCGACACCCCTCGCCCCCTTTGCTCACTAAACTATATAATGAACGACAGCAGATTTGAACGCCTAACCCTTAATGCCGCCTGTTTTTTTCACTGTACACCTCACAGAACCGGGCGGCAAAGGAGGGCGGCTCTTGCCCTGCGTACAGGTGGGAGATATCGCCTACCCGCAGGGCGCGGAAGGAGGCAATGCCCTGCTGGCGCTCTTCGGATACAATTTCTGTCACCGAGGTGGGAGCCAGGGCCATGCCGTGCCAGAGGACAAAGGGGGACACGTTCCACAGGTGGGATAAGAGGGCGCATATAATGCCAAAATGGCAGAAGCAGGCTATGGTTTCGGTGTTTTCCCGTATAACTCGGTAGCAGCGGTTTTGTCTCGCGTATCCATATGTTTCTAGAAGGGCGTCAAATTCCCGGCATACCCGGTCATAGACCTGGACGGCATCGCCGCATTTGGCTATGAGGGACTGTTTCCACATCTCCGGGTCCACGTATTCGGGATGTTCGGTCCAGTAGGAGGGAACCATATCCCAGATCACATTGCGGGCTTCATAGCGGCTGTCCTGTCTGGGGACGTCAGGGTAGGCCAGGGCCAGCTCTTCGGACAGGTTCAGGTCCACGACCGCGGGAAATTCTGTAAGCCAGCTAAGGGTTTTTGCCTCTTTTTGCAGGGCTTTCAGGGAGTAGAGGGCCGTATCTTTTGCCCTCCCCAGAGGGGAGACATAGCAGTGGTCGATCTGCATATGAGGGGCGGCCTGGGCTAAAAGGACGGCTTCCCTGCGGCCTTTTTCAGTCAGAGTGTCATGGTCATAGTCAGGGTCTCCGTGGCGGATAAGAAGGATTCGCATAATGATTATCTCCATATCTTCATATAATATAGTCGTTATAGTCGCTGCAATCTTATCAGAAGGAGGGAGGGGTGTCAATAAATTCTGACGAAAAGCTTACAAAACATGGACAAATGGAGAAAGATTGGTTATAATGGAAAACACATATGTAAAGACGGGAGATGAGATCGGGGGATGGGATACAAGAAAAGCGTGTTCCAAAGTCTGGCCATGGTGACCCAGTTAGGGCTGTGCGTGGTGACGCCTGTTTTATTTTGCGTCTTTGCGGGTAATTACATCGATTCCAGGTATGGAACGAAAACTCTGGTATTTCTTCTGATTCTGGGTACACTGGGAGGAGGGCGCGGCGCCTATGTTATGGCAAAGCGGCTGATTGACCGGCAGGCCAGGGAGGAGGAAGAGGAGAGGCTGCGGCTTTTGGAGTCAGTCCTTTGCAGTGAGGACCAATCCATGACAAAGCCCAAGACGCCAAGCAGGATTCGCTCCGGCAGGGAGGAGACAGATGCCAGAAAGGGCGGGGAGGAATTTCATGAGTAGTCACATAAGACACCTTGTTCTGGAGATGTCAGTCGGGATGTTTGCCTATGTGTTCATTCTGGGAGGGTTGGCGGTTATCTTTCAAGACAGCCTGGCAGGCGCAGGATTTTTATTGGGTCCGGTGCTGGTGGGGCTTTTTCTTGGTTTCGCGGCGGACGTGGCTATGCTTGTCCATATGGCAGTTGTCACGGAGAGGGTCGCGGAAAGCCGGGACGAGGGATATGCCAACAGGACGACAGTGGTGCAGTCCGCCATACGAAGGGTGGTCTTTATCATTGTGTTAGTCATCCTGGGAAGCCGGCCGCGGATTGATGCGGTGGCTATGATCATCGGGGCCTTGGGCCTCAAGGCGGGGGCGCTGCTTCAGCCGGCGGTACACAGGACTTTCTTTGGGGGAACTGAACAAACCTCCGGGGAAAGTACCATTGAGGAAAGGAGGACGGTGTATGGGAATGATGAAAATTCCGATGGTAGTTCACGAGCCTGACTTCATGATTCATGGCGTATTAAAATATGAGGCGTTTGGTCAGGAGTTGTGGATCACAGACACCACAGTGGGGGCATGGATCATCACGGCTGTGCTGCTTCTCATTGGCCTGATCGCCAACAGGAAGATTAAGGCAGCCACGGACAGCAGTATCCCCGGAGCGTTTCAGAATGCTCTGGAGATGGGCATGGAAGCTTTGGAGAACATGGCCCAGGGGATTCTGGCAGGTAACGCCAGAAAGTTTGTCAACTATATCGGAACCATTTTTTTGTTCATTCTGTTTTGCAACCTGAGCGGCCTGTTTGGCCTTAGGGCTCCGACAGCAGATTTTGGCGTTACCTTTTTATTGGGTATGTTCACATTCTTTATCGTAAACTATCAGGGTCTGAAAAACCGGGGAGTCGGGCATTTTACCAGTCTGTTCCAGCCGATTCCGGTACTGTTTCCGATTAACCTGATCGGTGAAGTGGCTAATCCCATATCAATTTCCCTGCGTTTGTTCGCGAATCTGCTTTCAGGCGTTATCATCATGGGACTTTGGTACGGAATGATGCCGTGGTTTGCCAAGATTGGTATTCCGGCAGCGCTGCATGTGTACTGCGATCTATTCTCCGGATGTATACAGACCTATGTGTTCTGTATGCTGACCATGGTTTACATTAATGATAAGATGGAATAGACATATCAGTTGTGAGTTGCCGCCTCAAAAGGGCGGAAAGTATAAAAATAAGATTCTTATTTAGGAGGAAAAAACTATGAATATTTCTGGACAGGACTTTATCTATGGATGTTCCGCTATCGGCGCGGGCTTGGCTATGATCGCGGGTATCGGACCTGGTGTAGGCCAGGGTATCGCGGCAGGCCAGGGCGCGGCTGCTGTAGGACGCAATCCGGGAGCAAAATCTGACATTACTTCCACCATGCTTTTGGGCCAGGCGGTTGCGGAGACCACAGGTCTGTACGGTCTTGTTGTTGCTATCATTCTGATGTTCGTTAAGCCTTTCGGTTGATTCGGGAGAGGAGCAGAAAGGAGGCTTAAGAGTTGGGATTAGATCGTTTGATAGGATTTGACGCGCAGCTGCTTTCCGAAGCATTCTGGACAGCGCTCAATATCTTTATTCTGTTTGCCGGGCTGTCCTACCTTCTGTTTAATCCGGTGCGCGAGGTGCTGGAGAAGAGAAGGCAGAAGATTGCCGGGGAGCTGGCGGAGGCGGCGGATGATAAGAAGAGCGCCGCGGCCTTGAAAGCCGAGTATGAAGCAAAGCTTAAGGATGTCTCCAGAGAAGCGGACGCCATCCTGGAGGAGGCCAGAAGAAAGGCCAAGGCCAGGGAGGCGGAGATCGTGGAGGAAGCCAGGGCTGAGGCTGCCAGGATCATCGAGCGGGCAGGCCGCGAGGTGGAGCTGGAGAAGAAGAAAGCCCTTGATGATATGAAGCAGGAGATCATTTCCCTTGCCTCCCTTATGGCAGGCAAGGTGGTGGCGGCTTCTATTGACACCACGATCCAGGACACGCTGATTGACGAGACGCTGAAGGAGATGGGTGAGAGCACATGGCAAAGCTAGTATCAAAGGTATACGGCGATGCGCTGATGCAGGCAGCCAGGGAGAAAGGGAAGCTGGATGAGGTCTATGAGGAATCTCTGGAGCTTTACGGGATCTTTCAGGAGCAGCAGGATCTGATCCACCTTCTGGACCACCCTCAGGTGGTGAAGGAGGAGAAGATCCAGATCATCTGCAATGTCTTTCAGGGCAAGGTTTCCGATGAGATGATGGGCTTTCTGACGGCCATTGTTGACAAGGGGCGGCAGAATGAGATCCTTTCCATCCTGGGGTATTTTATCGCCCAGGTGAAGGAAGAGAAGGGAATCGGAACCGCCCTGGTGACTTCCGCGGTGGAGATGACAGACGCCCAGAAGGAGCAGGTGAAGAGTAAACTCCTGGCTACAACCCGGTATGTGGAGTTTGACATGGATTATTCCGTGGACCCCTCTCTGATCGGAGGCATGGTTATCCGCATTGGCGACAGAGTCGTTGACAGCAGCATTAAGACCCGGCTGTATGAATTGAAGAAGCAGCTTCTTAATGTGCAGCTGGCATAGCGCTGCCAGCTGGCTTAGATGACGCCTCCCGGCGGATTATCGCGAGGAGGTGTCCGTTGTGGAAAGAGTTAGCGGCTTTCCATGATCAGATTTGGGGCTTTGGCCCCTCAGCTATAAATTAGGAAAGAGGTGCGAACCTTCATGAATTTGAGGCCGGAAGAAATTAGTTCTGTGATTAAAGAACAGATAGAAAAGTATTCTACCAAGCTTGAGGTTTCCAACGTGGGTACCGTTATCCAGGTGGCCGACGGTATCGCCCGTATCCACGGTCTTGAAAGCGCCATGCAGGGAGAGCTTCTGGAGTTTCCGGGAGAGATCTACGGCATGGTCCTGAACCTGGAAGAGGACAACGTGGGCGCGGTTCTGCTGGGTGATACCAGCAAGATCAGCGAGGGAGACACGGTAAAGACCACAGGCCGCGTGGTAGAGGTTCCTGTAGGCGACGCCATGACAGGACGTGTTGTAAATGCTTTGGGACAGCCTTTGGACGGCAAGGGACCCATTGAGACTGACAAGTTCCGCCGGGTTGAGCGGGTGGCTCACGGCGTAATCGAGAGAAAATCCGTAGATACCCCTCTCCAGACCGGTATCAAGGCCATAGACGCCATGATCCCCATTGGGCGGGGACAGCGTGAGCTGATCATCGGCGACCGTCAGACCGGTAAGACGGCCATTGCCATTGATACGATCATCAACCAGAAAGGCCAGGGCGTTCACTGTATCTATGTGGCTATCGGCCAGAAGGCGTCTACGGTGGCTAACATTGTTAAGACTCTGGAGGAGTTTGGGGCTATGGATTATACCACCATCGTGGTTTCCACGGCTTCCGACCTGGCTCCGCTGCAGTACATCGCGCCTTACGCGGGATGCGCCATCGGCGAGGAGTGGATGGAGAACGGCGGCGACGTGCTGGTGATCTATGACGACTTAAGTAAACATGCGGCAGCTTACCGTACCCTGTCCCTGCTTCTTAAAAGGGCTCCGGGACGTGAGGCTTACCCTGGAGACGTATTCTACCTGCATTCCAGGCTGCTGGAGAGAGCTTCCCGTCTGTCTGATGACTTAGGCGGCGGTTCTCTGACAGCCCTGCCCATTATCGAGACTCAGGCAGGCGACGTGTCCGCGTATATTCCGACCAATGTGATCTCCATTACAGACGGTCAGATCTACCTGGAGACAGAGATGTTCAACTCCGGATTCCGTCCGGCTATCAATGCCGGTCTGTCCGTATCGCGAGTTGGCGGAGCGGCCCAGATCAAGGCGATGAAGAAGATCGCCTCCCCCATCCGTGTGGAGCTGGCACAGTACCGCGAGCTGGCGTCCTTTGCCCAGTTTGGCTCTGACCTGGACGCGGCTACCAAGGAGCAGCTGGCACAGGGCGAGAGGATCAGGGAAGTGTTAAAGCAGCCCCAGTATAAGCCTATGGCAGTAGAGTATCAGGTTATGATCATCTACGCGGCTACCAGGAAGCATCTTCTGGATATCCCTACTTCGGATGTGCTTAAGTTTGAGAGCGATCTGTTTAAGTTTGTGGATACCAAGTATCCGGAACTTCCTGGTCTGATCCGGGAGAAGAGAGAGATCACTCCGGAGATCGAGGAAATGTTGAGTAAGGCCATTGCAGAGTGTAAGGCACAGCGCTAAGGAAAGCAGGTGAACGATCATGGCATCCATGAGAGATATTAAACGGAGAAGAGATAGTATCCAAAGCACTGAGCAGATCACTAAAGCCATGAAACTGGTATCCACGGTAAAGCTGCAGAAATCCAAAAGCAAGGCAGAGGCATCCAAGCCCTATTTTAATCTGATGTATCAGACCATCAGCTCCATCTTAAGAAAGTCGGAAAATCTGGACCACAAGTATTTAAGGCCCGGAGCTTCCACGAAAAAGGCGGTGGTGGCCATTACCTCCAACAGAGGTCTGGCAGGCGGATACAACAATAATATCGTAAAGCTGATCAATACGGAGCTTCCCGTGGCCGATACGGCGGTGTATGCCATCGGGAGAAAGGGAAGGGACGGACTTGCCAGAAAAGGGTATCAGATCAAGGCGGACTATTCCGAGGTTATTAATGAGCCGTTGTATCGGGATGCCGCGGATCTGACTCTGGAGCTTTTGGACGGTTTTGCCAGGGGCGAGATCGGGGAGATCTATCTTGCCTACACCTCTTTTAAGAACACGGTGACCCATATCCCGAAGCTTATTAAACTGCTTCCGGTGGAGATGGAGGCCGGCCAGGAGAGTGAGGGGAAAGCCCATGCGCTTATGACCTATGAGCCGGAGGAGGAAGAGGTTCTGGACGCTATCGTGCCAAAGTATATGAGCAGCCTGATCTACGGAGCCCTTCTTGAGGCTGTGGCCAGTGAGAACGGAGCCCGTATGACGGCTATGGACAATGCCACCAGCAACGCGGAGGAGATGATCGGGGCTCTGAGCCTGCAGTATAACCGGGCCAGACAGGGCGCTATCACTCAGGAGCTTACGGAGATCGTGGCAGGCGCCAATGCCATCTCTTAAAGGCAGGGCAGGCGTCTGGCAGTTTGGAGAAAGCCTGATTTCTGCCCGGAATGGCAGAAGTATTGTGTCAGCGCGCGGCCGGGTCAGGGTTGTGGGATTTGTGACAGCCGGGGCTGGCTGCGGGCTGCCGAAGATAGAATAAGAATAAGGAGAAACAAGATGGCAGAGCAAAACGTTGGTAAGATCACGCAGATCATCAGTGCTGTTCTGGATATCAAGTTCAGTCAGGGAAAATTGCCGGAGATCAATGAGGCGATCCGCATCGCCACGGGAGACGGCGGCACTCTGACAGCGGAGGTATCCCAGCATCTGGGAGATGATACGGTGAGATGTATTGCCATGGGAAGCACGGACGGCCTTGTCCGCGGCATGGATGCCGTGGCTACAGGCGCGCCTATCACGGTTCCTGTGGGCGAGAATACTCTGGGACGTATCTTCAATGTTCTGGGTGAGGCGATTGATAATAAAGAGCAGCCAAAGGTGGAAGAGTATCTTCCGATTCACAGGAAAGCGCCTACTTTTGAGGAGCAATCCACGGAGACGGAGATCCTGGAGACAGGTATCAAGGTGGTAGATCTTCTCTGCCCCTACCAGAAGGGCGGAAAGATCGGTCTGTTCGGCGGCGCCGGCGTAGGCAAGACAGTGCTGATCCAGGAGCTTATCCGTAACATTGCCACAGAGCACGGCGGTTATTCCGTATTTACCGGTGTTGGGGAGCGTACCCGTGAGGGCAATGACCTGTACCACGAGATGACGGATTCCGGCGTTATCAATAAGACCACCATGGTATTTGGTCAGATGAATGAGCCCCCGGGAGCCCGTATGCGGGTGGGCCTGACAGGACTTACCATGGCAGAGTATTTCCGTGACAAGGGCGGCAAGGACGTATTGTTGTTCATTGACAACATCTTCCGTTTCACCCAGGCAGGTTCCGAGGTGTCCGCGCTTTTGGGCCGTATGCCTTCAGCCGTAGGTTATCAGCCTACATTGCAGACGGAGATGGGCGCTCTTCAGGAGAGGATCACCTCCACGAAGAACGGTTCCATCACTTCCGTTCAGGCAGTTTACGTGCCTGCGGACGACTTAACTGACCCGGCTCCGGCTAACACCTTCGCCCATCTGGACGCCACGACGGTTCTTAGCCGTTCCATCGTGGAGCTGGGTATTTATCCGGCTGTGGATCCGCTGGAGTCTACTTCCAGGATCCTTGACCCCCGTATTGTAGGCGAGGAGCATTACAATGTTGCCCAGAGGGTGATCCAGGTGCTTCAGAAGTACAAAGAGCTTCAGGATATCATCGCCATGCTGGGTATGGATGAGCTTTCTGAGGATGATAAGCTGACTGTATCCCGCGCGAGAAAGGTGCAGAGATTCCTCTCCCAGCCGTTCTTTGTGGCAGGACAGTTTACAGGCCTGGAGGGGCGGTACGTTCCTCTTAGCGAGACCATTCAGGGCTTTAAGGAGATTCTGGACGGGAAACATGACGACGTGCCGGAAGGCTATTTCCTTAATGCAGGTAATATTGATGATGTTCTTGCCCGCACGAAATAGGAGGGTGGAACATGGCTGAGATGTTTAAATTACAGATCGTCACTCCGGAGAGAGTTTTCTATGAGGGAGACGCGTCAATGGTGGAGCTGTCCACCACGGAGGGGGATATCGGCGTGTATGCCAGCCATATTCCCATGACAGCTATCGTGTCGCCTGGCATTCTTAAGATCCATGAAGGGACCGAGGTGAAAAAGGCGGCCCTTCACACAGGATTTATTGAGGTCCTGCCAGAGGAGATCACCATTATGGCAGAGGTGGTAGAGTGGCCGGATGAGATAGACATTAAGCGTGCGGATGAGGCACGGATACGTGCGGAGAGACGTCTTAAGGAACATAATGCTGAGATTGACGTGCTGCGGGCGAAGATGGCGCTCAGAAGGGCTTTGACCCGTCTGTCGGCCAGACAATGATCAATACAGGAAATCAGGAGATGCCGTGCCGGCCCGAAAGGGCGGCGCGGCATTTTGCGGTCTGATCTGTTTGCCTTTTATGGATTCCTATGGTATACTCAAAAGGTGTATAAAAGGAGGAGAAGGACTATGAGGGATACAACGCTTGTGATCATGGCAGCGGGGATCGGAAGCCGGTTCGGCGGGGGGATCAAGCAGCTGGAGCCTGTGGGGCCGGGCGGGGAGATCATCATGGATTATTCCATTTATGATGCCCTGAAGGCGGGATTTAACAAGATCGTGTTTATTATCCGCAGAGATCTGGAGAAGGATTTTAAGGAGATCATCGGCAACCGCATCGAGAAGATCGCCAGGGTGGAGTACGCCTTTCAGGAGCTGGACGACCTTCCGGACGGATTTACAAAACCGACGGACCGAAAGAAGCCCTGGGGGACAGGCCAGGCGGTTTTAAGTATTAAGGGGCTGGTGGATGGGCCTTTTCTGGTCATCAACGCAGATGATTATTATGGGAAAGAGGGATTTCGAAAGATCCATGACTATATGGTCCATGAGATGAAGGAGGACGGGGCGGTTTACGACTTATGCATGGGCGGGTTTATGCTGGTGAATACTCTAAGCGACAACGGCGGGGTCACCAGGGGAGTCTGCCAGGTGCGAGAGGACGGGTATCTGAAAAATGTGGTGGAGACTTATGAGATTCGGCGCCTTGAGGACGGCCTGAAGGCTGTTGACGAGAGGGGCAACCCGGTTTCCGTGGATATAGGCTGCCATGTGTCGATGAATATGTGGGGGCTTCCCGCCTCGTTCCTTGACGTGCTGGAACAGGGATTTCCGGAGTTTTTGGCTGGACTTTCCCAGGGGGATGTGAAGTCGGAGTATCTGCTTCCCAGGATCATCGATAAGCTGGTGAAAGAGGGAAGGGCGTCTGTGAAGGTGCTTAAGACGCCGGATAAGTGGTTTGGGGTTACGTACAAAGAGGATAAGCAGTCAGTGGTGGATTCTCTTGGGGCGCTGATCGCCAAAGGGGAGTATCCGGAGAAGTTATATTAAAATAGGGCTGCCGCGCCGGGGGTTTTTTAAACCCGGCGCGGCAGCCTTTTTCATACCCTTAAAGGGCTTCCTTTTTTTCTTTTTCCAGATTCTTCTGTGCCGTAGCCAGCATAAGCTTGATCCGGTTCAGCTGATTCACCTCGCTTGCCCCGGGGTCATAATCCACGGCAATCACATTGGAGTCAGGATAGGCTCTGCGCAGTTCCTTGATCACGCCTTTCCCAACAATATGGTTAGGCAGACAGCCAAAAGGCTGGGTACATACGATATTGCGGACCCCGCTGTGGATCAGCTCCAGCATCTCCCCGGTCAAAAACCATCCTTCCCCGGTCTGATTGCCCAGGGACACAAAATCCTGGGCCATCTTGGCCAGTTCCTGGATACGCCCCGGAGCCGTAAAATGGCGGCTGGCCAAAAACTCCCTTCTGGCGACTTTGCGCAGATACTCCAGAAGAGAGATCCCCACATTGCACAGCCGTGCGGTGGACAGCTTTCCTCCCAGATGTTCCGCCTTAAAATTGGTGTTGTAGAAGCAGTACAGCAGAAAGTCCATCAGATCTGGCATGACCGCCTCGGCCCCCTCAGCCTCCAGAAGTTCCACAATGTGGTTGTTGGCCAGAGGGGAAAACTTGACCAGGATCTCCCCCACGATCCCGACTCTGGGTTTTCGCGTGTCGATCCTTGGAAGGTTGTCAAAATCCCGGATGATCCCCTTAATATTCCGATGAAACTCCATCATGGATGGGGAGCGCTTGGACAGGGCTGCAACGCACTGCTTTTTCCATGCCCTGTGAAGCCTGCCTGCGGCTCCTTTCTCCTTCTCGTAGGGTCTGGTGGCGTACAATACCCGCATAAAGATATCGCCGTACACCACTGCCTGCATACATTTGATGAGCAGGGGGACCGTGATCTGGAATCCGGGGTTTGTCTCCATGCCGTTGGCGTTGATGGAGATCACCGGAACCTGGGGCATACCCGCTTTTTCCAGAGCTCGGCGGATAAAGCCGATATAGTTGGAAGCCCGGCATCCTCCGCCGGTCTGGCTCATGAATACGGCTGTGCGGTCCAGGTCATACGTTCCGGACAGAAGAGCCTCCATCACCTGGCCGATGACGATAAGGGATGGATAGCAGGCGTCGTTATTTACATACTGGAGCCCCACGTCTATGGCGGAGCGGTCATCATTTTTCAGTATCTCAAGGTTGTAGCCAAAAGCCCGGATAGCCGGTTCCAGCAGGTCAAAGTGGATGGGGGACATCTGGGGACACAAGATGGTGTAATCCTTTTTCATGTCCTTAGTAAACAGCACCCGGTTGTAGGCGCTGGAAACCATCTTTCGGTCAAAATGGTTTTTGTCCCGGACCTTCAGCGCGGCGATAAGGGAGCGGACCCGGATGCGGGCCGCGCCCAGATTGTTTACCTCGTCAATCTTTAACACTGTATAAATCTTTCCGGCAGAGGAAAGAATATCATGTACCTGGTCTGTAGTGACAGCGTCCAGACCGCAGCCGAAGGAATTAAGCTGGATTAAGTCCAGGAAGTCGCTGGTCTTTACATAGGAAGCGGCGGCGTACAGCCTGGAGTGGTACATCCACTGGTCGGTGACGATCAGGGGCCGTTCTACCTGTCCTAAATGGGACACAGAATCCTCTGTCAGCACCGCTATTCCGTAGGAGGTGATCATCTCAGGAATCCCGTGGTGGATTTCCGGGTCAATGTGGTAGGGCCTGCCGGCCAGGACGATGCCATGGCGGTTATGCTCCTTCAGCCAGGCAATGGTCTCCT
The DNA here is from genome assembly GCA_910588505.1 of uncultured Hungatella sp. Classification (GTDB taxonomy): domain Bacteria; phylum Bacillota; class Clostridia; order Lachnospirales; family Lachnospiraceae; genus UBA3402. The sequence goes on from CAJUPQ010000024.1 coordinate 14,491, forward strand.
CCCCCTTTTTTTGCAGGTCAAGGCGGGAGGCGGCCAATTCCTGCCAGCCTTTGTGGGCGGCATTGCGGATCTCGCCCTCGGAGATCGAAAACTCTCTTCCAAATTCCGCGATGAGCTGGTCTGTAAGGATCTCCTCGCTGGTAAATGCCATAAATGGATTTAAAAATCGCACGTTTTTCTCAGCCAGCTCCTCCACATTGTTTTTGATATTCTCCGCGTAGGAAGTGACCATGGGACAGTTGTAGTGATTGCCTGCCTGTGGCTGTTCATTCCTCTCATAGGGAATACAGGGGTAGAAGATGGTTTTGATTCCCTGGGCAATAAGCCAGGAAACGTGGCCGTGGACGATCTTTGCCGGATAACACTCGGATTCGCTGGGAATGGACTCAATGCCAAGCTCGTAAATCTTTCTGGTGGACTGGGGGGACAGCACAACGCGAAACCCCAGATCCCTGAAAAACACGGCCCAGAAAGGATAGTTTTCGTAAAAGTTCAGCACCCTGGGAATGCCGATGGTTCCCCTCCTGGCCATGTCCGGGGTCAGGGCTTCATAGTCAAATATGCGGCGGTACTTGTAGTCAAACAGGTTTGGAACCTCTTTTTTGACCTTTTCCCTGCCAAGCCCCCGCTCGCACCGGTTGCCGCTGATAAACTGGCGGCCTCCCTCAAAGCGGTTTACCGTCAGGACACAGCGGTTGGTGCATCCTTTGCACCGGGCCATGGAAGTCTCATATTTTAAATGAATGATCTTGTCCAGAGGCAGCATGGAGGTTTCACGGCCCTCCCCAAACCGCTCCCTGGCAATGAGAGCCGCGCCGAAAGCACCCATGATCCCGGCGATATCAGGGCGGACAGCCTGACAGCCGGATATCTTCTCAAAGCTTCGCAGCACGGCGTCATTGTAAAAGGTACCGCCCTGGACTACCACGTGGCTTCCCAGGTCTCCGGGGTTTGTGATCTTGATCACTTTGTAAAGGGCGTTTTTTATGACCGAGTAGGCCAGGCCGGCGGATATGTCGGCAACCGTGGCCCCCTCTTTCTGGGCCTGCTTTACATTGGAGTTCATAAACACTGTGCAGCGGGTTCCCAGGTCTGTGGGATTTTGGGCAAACAGCGCCTCTTTTGCAAAATCCTCCACGGAAAAGTTCAGGGATTTGGCAAAGGTTTCAATAAAGGAGCCGCAGCCGGAGGAGCAGGCCTCATTGAGCTGGACGCTGTCCACGGTTTTCTCACGGATCTTGATGCACTTCATGTCCTGGCCGCCAATGTCCAGGATGCAGTCCACCTGTGGGTCGAAAAACGCGGCGGCGTAGTAGTGGGAGATGGTCTCCACCTCCCCCTCATCCAGCATCAGGGCCGCTTTGAGAAGGGCCTCCCCGTAGCCGGTGGAACAGGACCAGGCGATCCTGGCGCAGGCGGGAAGCAGGGCCCGGATCTCACGAATGGAGCGGATGGCGGTTGCCAGAGGGCTTCCGTTGTTGTTGCTGTAAAAATGGTACAAAAGGGTCCCGTCCTCCCCCACGATAGCCACCTTTGTGGTGGTGGACCCGGCGTCAATGCCCAGAAAACAGTTTCCCTCATAGGAAGCCAGAGAGGACTTGCGGACCGTGTGCCGGCTGTGACGGCTTAAAAACGCATTGTAGTCCGTCTCATCGGTAAACAGGGGCTCCATCCTCTTTATCTCAGCGTCCATCCGAATACCGTGAACCAGCTGTTTTACCAGATCTTCCAGAGATATCTCGACTTCCGGTCGGCTGTTCATGGCAGCGCCAAGGGCGGCGAAGAGATGGGAATGGTCAGGGGCGATGATCTGGTCTCCTGACAGGTTCAGGGTGCGGATAAAGGCGTTGCGCAGTTCCGGAAGAAAGTGGAGGGGCCCTCCAAGGAACGCCACGTTGCCCCGAATAGGCTTTCCGCAGGCCAGGCCGCTGATGGTCTGGTTGACTACTGCCTGGAAAATGGAAGCCGCCAAATCCTCCCTTGTGGCCCCGTCGTTAATAAGGGGCTGGATGTCGGATTTGGCGAACACACCGCACCTGGCAGCAATGGGGTATATCATCTGATAATTTTTGGCGTATTCGTTAAGGCCCGAAGCGTCGGTCTGCAGAAGGGACGCCATCTGGTCAATGAAAGAACCGGTGCCTCCCGCGCAGATCCCGTTCATCCGCTGGTCGATTCCTCCGGTAAAGTAGATGATCTTGGCATCCTCGCCTCCCAGTTCAATGGCAACATCCGTGCGGGGATTTTCTGCCTGAAGGGCAGCCGCCACTGCCACCACCTCCTGGACAAAGGGCACTTCCAGATGTTTGGAAAGGGTAAGCCCCCCGGAGCCGGTGATGGTGGGATGAAGCATCAGGGACCCAAGCTGCTTTCCTGCCTGCTCCAAAAGTTGGGCAAGGGTCTCCTGGATATTGGCGTAGTGCCGTTTATAGTCGGCAAAGAGTATGTTATGTGTTTCATCAATAATGGCTGCTTTTACAGTAGTGGAACCAATATCGATTCCTAAAGAATAGTATTTCGTCATATTTTGCGGGGTTAGTCCCTGCCTCCTTTGCATAAAGCCGTATACCGTAGGTAGTGTACCATAAAATAAGTAAGAATACAATTGGAGTTGAGTGTAAAAAAATTGTTAACGGTCCATAAAAAAATTGTGAAAGTGCTGATTTGTTTGACAAACAGGCGGTCAGAAACTATAATGGTAGGGTCAAGGAAATCATTGGCAGACAGGAAAAGGGTGAGACTATGATTCAGATCTTTATGACAGAGGATGATGCGATCCATCAGAAAGATGAAGTTCAAAACGGTTGTTGGATGGCGCTTACAGATCCCACAGCCACAGAGATCCTGGAAATCTCGGAAGCCTACAACATAGACCCGGACCACCTAAGGGCCCCTCTGGATGAGGAGGAGCGCTCCCGTATCGAGGCGGAGGAGAACTATACCCTGATATTGGTGGACATCCCCTCCATTGAGGAGCGCAGCGGCAAAGACTGGTATGTGACCATCCCTCTTGGCATTATCATGACAGAGCAGATGATGATAACGGTCTGCCTGGAGGAGACGCCGATTCTCACGGCGTTTATGGACGGCAGGGTGAAAGAATTTTACACTTACATGAAGAGCCGGTTTATTTTACAGATCCTGTATCGGAACGCTTCCCAGTATCTGCAGTACCTAAGGGTCATTGACAAGAAAAGCGATGTTGTGGAGCAAAAACTGCACAAGGCCCAGAAGAACCGGGAGCTGATGGAGCTTCTGGAGCTGGAGAAGAGTCTTCTGTATTTTTCCACATCCCTCCGCTCCAATGAGGTGGTGCTGGAGAAGCTGATGAAGTATGAGAAGATCAAAAAATATCCGGAGGATGAGGAACTTCTGGAGGACGTTATCATTGAGAACAAGCAGGCCATTGAGATGGCCAATATCTACAGCGGTAATTTAAACGTGACCACAGAGGCTGTGGCGTCAGTGATATCCAATAATCTGAATATCGTCATGAAACTTTTGACTACCATCACTCTGGTCATGGCCATTCCGACTATGGTGGCAAGCTTTTACGGCATGAACGTAAGGGGCATACCCTTTGGGGAGCATCCCTACGGGTTCTGGATCGTGCTGGGCTTTACGGCGGTGGTGTCCATGGTGGTGACACTGATCTTTTCCAAGAAGGATCTGTTTTAGGGGTTTATGAAGAAAGGGTGCAGAAAAAGATGAGATTTTTCCACAAACTGGAGTACAAGTACGGAAAATACGCGATCCACAATCTGATGTATTACATTGTTATCCTGTACGCCATAGGATTGGTGATGAATCTGTTAAATCCCATGGTTTACTGGCAGTTTTTTTCTCTGGATATTGAGAAGATCCTGCACGGACAGATCTGGCGGCTGGTAACGTTTCTGGTGTACCCTCCCACTCTGGCTACCTGGGCTTTTATGGATCTTTTCTTTGGGATCCTGGCCCTGTTTATGTACCACAGCCTGGGGCTGACACTGGAGCGGGTGTGGGGCGCGTTCCGGTTTAACATGTTCTTTTTTATGGGCGTCATCGGGCAGATCCTGGCGGCCTTTGTAGGGTATGTGGTGTTTCATGAGGCGTATTTTATTACCACAGGATTCCTGAATTTTTCCATATTTCTGGCATTTGCCATCTGTTTTCCGGATGTGCAGTTTTTGTTGTTTATGGTGATCCCGGTAAAAGCCAAATGGCTGGCTGTGGCGGAGTCGGCGGTTTATGCCTACAGCTTTTTCAGGGGAAGCGCAAGTACCAGGTGCGAGATCGCCTTGTCCCTTATTAATGTGCTTTTGTTTGTTGCCATGACCCGGAATTATCAGAAGTATTCTCCCAGGGAAATGAAGCGGAAGCATGATTTTAAGACAAAGATAAAGGTGCTGCCAAAGGGAAAGAGTATGCACAAGTGCGTGGTCTGCGGGCGGACCGAGGCAGACGGGACGGATCTGGAGTTTCGGTACTGCTCCAAATGCGCAGGTGGGCTGGAGTATTGCATGGATCATCTGTACACCCATCAGCATGTGACAGGCGATGTGGTTCAGATTCAGGATAAGAAGTAGGGGAAATGGGTAACAGTTCAAGGGTTATCTGAACTGTTACGAAAATGGAATAACATGGAGGAATGACATGAAAAAGACAAAGATTATTTGCACTATGGGGCCCAATTCGGATAACAGGCAGGTGATGGTTGACCTGGCTTTAAATGGTATGGATATCGCCAGGTTTAATTTTTCTCACGGGGATCATGAGGAGCAGAAGGCGCGGCTGGAGCAGTTAAAGAGCGTCCGGGACGAGTTAGACCTGCCGATCGCGGCTCTTTTAGATACCAAAGGGCCGGAGATACGGACCGGGCTTTTGAAGGACGGGAAGAAGGTTGTGCTGACAGAGGGGCAGGAGTTTATCCTGACCACCAGGAAGGTGGAGGGGGATGAGACCATCGGGCATATTAATTATGCCGGGCTGCCCCAGGATGTGTCGGAGGGCAACCGGATCCTGATTGACGACGGGCTTATTGAGCTGCAGGTGGTGAAGTCGGAGGGCACGGAGATTACCTGCACGGTCATAAACGGTGGGGAACTGGGGCAGAGAAAGGGCGTCAACGTGCCGAATGTGAAGGTAAAGCTTCCGGCTCTGACAGAGAAGGATAAGGAGGATATCTGGTTCGGCATTGAGGAGGGCTTTGATTTTATCGCGGCTTCTTTTGTGCGAAACGCTGACGCCATTATTGAGATTAAGCAGATGCTGGACGTGGCGGGGGCCAATCTCAAGGTCATTGCCAAGATTGAGAACGCGGAGGGCATCGAGAATATTGATTCCATTATCGCGGCGAGCGACGGCATCATGGTGGCCAGAGGCGATATGGGCGTGGAGATTCCGGCAGAGCGGGTTCCCTATATTCAGAAAGAGATCATCCGCAAGTGCAATGAGGCCAGTAAGCCGGTTATCACGGCCACTCAGATGCTGGATTCCATGATCCGCAATCCCCGTCCCACCAGGGCGGAGGTGACGGACGTGGCCAACGCGGTGTACGACGGCACGGACGCTGTGATGCTGTCAGGAGAGACTGCCATGGGCAAGTATCCGGTGGAGGCTCTTAAGATGATGGCCCAGATCGCGGAGGAGACGGAGAAGCATCTGGATTACAGCGCCTACAGGCAGCGCAGTGTGTCGGCGGAGAATCTGCGGAAGATTTCCAATGCCGTGTGCTTTTCGTCTGTGTCAACAGCCCACGATCTGGACGCTAAGGCCATTGTGGCCCCCAGCATCAGCGGATTTACGGCAGGCCTCCTTTCCAAGTATCGTCCGGGGGTGCGCATCATCGGCATGTCCCCAAGCGCTGTTGCGGTTCGTCAGATGCAGATCATGTGGGGCGTTACGCCGTTTATCGCCAAGCGGGCAGAGTCCACGGATATCCTTATCGCGTCGTCGGTTGATCTTTTAAGGCAGAAGGGGATTCTGGAGTCCGGGGACGTGGTGGTGGTCACTGCGGGGGTGGTGAGCCATGAGAGGCGCCATGAGCCTGCTCAGGACACCAATATCATGCGCGTGGTGAATATTTTGTAAAATATATCGGAAAAGTACTGGACAAAGAAGTCTGCTATCGGGTACAATGTGACATCATTGTACCTGTATATGGCAGGCTTTTCGCTTCCGGCCCATCTGCCGGCAGGGGGACGGAATGATATCATAAAATATCCGGGGCAGATTCCGGAGAGAAGAGAGGAAAAAGTTTATGGAAAAGAAACCGTTTGTGACGCTTGAGAAGCTGCAGGAGATTGTGAAGGATTACCCGACTCCGTTTCATCTGTATGATGAGAGGGGGATCCGGGAAAATGCAAGGAAGTTAAGGGAAGCTTTTGCCTGGAATAAGGGTTTTAAGGAGTATTTTGCGGTGAAGGCTACGCCCAATCCGTTTATTTTGAAGATTTTAAAGGAGGAAGGGTGCGGAACCGACTGCTCTTCTCTGACAGAGCTGATGATGTCCGACGCCTGCGGCTTTTGCGGGACGGAGATCATGTTTTCTTCCAATGACACGCCGCCGCAGGAGTTTCAGTTTGCCCATGATCTGGGGGCGATCATCAATCTGGATGATTTTACCCATATCCGGTGCCTGGAGGAGACTATTGGAAAGATTCCGGAGACGATCTGCTGCCGGTACAATCCGGGAGGCGTGTTTAAGATCAGCAATGATATCATGGACAATCCCGGGGATGCCAAGTATGGCATGACCACAGAGCAGATGTTTGAGGCCTTTCGCGCACTGAAGGCAAAGGGGGCTGAGAATTTCGGAATCCACGCGTTTCTGGCCAGCAATACAGTGACCAATGAGTATTATCCTCTGCTGGCAAAAGTGCTGTTTGAGGTAGCGGTAAAGCTTCACCAGGAGACAGGGGCTCAGATCCGGTTTATCAATCTGTCAGGGGGAATCGGGATCCCCTACCGCCCTGACCAGGAGCCAAATGATATTATGGTGATCGGGGAAGGGGTCAGGAAGGTGTATGAGGAGGTTCTGGTTCCCGCCGGTATGGGGGATGTGGCCTTGTTTACGGAGCTGGGACGGTTTATGCTGGCGCCCTACGGCTGTCTGGTGACAAAGGCCATCCACGAGAAGCACACTCACAAGGAGTATGTGGGCGTGGATGCCTGCGCGGTGAACCTGATGCGGCCTGCGGTTTATGGGGCGTACCACCATATTACGGTGGCAGGGAAGGAGGACGAGCCCTGCAACCAGGTGTATGATGTGGTAGGGTCTCTGTGCGAGAACTGTGACAAGTTTGCCATTGACCGAAGGCTGCCAAAGATTGAGAAGGGGGATCTGCTGGTGATCCACGACACGGGAGCTCACGGGTTTTCTATGGGGTATAATTATAATGGAAAGCTGAAGTCCGCGGAGCTGCTTTTGAGGGAGGACGGTTCTGTGGACATGATCCGCAGGGCGGAGACTCCAGGGGATTATTTTGCCACCTTTGATTTTTGTGATGTGATGGGAAAGTACGGGGAGCAGGGCGAAAGAAATCTGTAATGAAAATGAAAGAACGGTTTACGGAATAGGAACGAAAAACTTTCGGGGCAGGGGAGGCGGATGAAGGGAAAGCTTTCTCTGCCCGGCGGCATATAAGGCAAGATGCGCAGGGACGGAGGCGGGATGGCGAAGAGACCAAAAAAGGGCAGAAAAATCCCCGTATCCAAGTGATACGGGGGAAAGCTTTTTCTTTAGGATTAGGATTAAAAGGATTAAGGATTTAATATCTGTGCATCTCTTATGGCTATAGTATAGCACAAAGAATCGGAAAATGTTTGTATAATGTTTGAATAGATTATGAAGAAATTCTTAAGTCTGAGGTTTGAAGGAGGAGTAAGAAAATGAAGATCGGAATACTTGGAACCGGGATGATGGCAAACCTGGTGATGGAGACTATCAAAAAGCTGGACTTTTCCTATGTGACAGTGCTGGGAAGAAGGGAGTCTGAGGACAAGGTAAAGGCTCTGTGCCGGGAAAACGGGCTGGATGGGTATTTTCTGGACTATGATCAGATGCTGGACAGTGATGTGGATACGATCTATGTGGCTCTGCCAAATCACCTTCACTATGAGTTTACGCGCAGGGCGCTGACGCGGGGAAAACATGTGATCATCGAGAAACCGGCAACAGCCAACGCGGAGCAGTTTAAGGATCTGGTCAGGACAGCCCGGATAAAGGGAGTGATGCTGTTTGAGGCCATGAACATCCATTATCTTCCGGCGTACCAGGCATTGAAAGAGCAGCTGTGGCGGATCGGGAATCCGAAGATTGTCAGCTTTAATTACAGTCAATATTCTTCCAGGTATGACGCGTTCCGGGATGGACAGATCCTGCCGGCTTTTGACCCAATGAAGGCCGGGGGAGCCCTGATGGATTTGAATGTCTACAATATCCATGCCATTGTGGGGCTGTTTGGGAAGCCGTGGGAAGTAAAGTATGAGGCCAATATGGAACGGGGGATCGATACCAGCGGTGTTTTGACGCTGGATTACGGCGATTTTAAGGCTGTGGCAATCGGAGCCAAGGACTGTAAGGCGCCGGTGCGGTGTACCATCCAGGGAACCAACGGGTGCTTTGTGGTTCCAAAGCCTATGAGTCAGATGGAAGGATATGAGTTGCAGTTTAACAATGGGGAGACTGTGGGGTACAAGGTTGAGAACCCGGAAAACCGGCTGTATTATGAGTTTGCCGAGTTTCAGAGGATCATCCAGGAGAATGACTGGGAGAAGGAAAAGGAGTTGCTGGGGATCAGCGGGATCGTCAGCGAGATCCTGGAGGAGGCAAGGATACAGAATGGAATATTTACCAGATTTCCGTTGATGCTGCCGGTTGCGTTTTAGGGAGTTAAGGATGGGGCAAAATTGGTGTATTGTTTAGTGAGCATGGGGCGAGGGGTGTCGTGAAGCCAGTGAGGGAAGGGAGGCTGTGTGCCGTTCGGGTTCAGATATGCCAAACATTCCGATGAGCCCTTAAAGCGGGAACCAGTCGGGTATCAGCCCTCCTGTTTTCCTGGTCTCATCTCCATGGCATAAATTCACCCGGACGGCACACAGCCTCCCTTCCCTCACTGGCAAAAACAAAATTCGCTGGTTAAGGTTTGCTCACTCAATTATATATCAATATGACGAAATTTGAGTTCCGATTTATCCGGGTTAAGACTCTTCTTCCTGTTGTTCCTGTGCTTCTGTGGTGATCCCGCCGTGGTCCATCTGATAGCGGGCATAGATCTTGGGTCCATACATGATTCCCATAAGCACGAAAAACAGGATGACCAGGGCCACGCCTCTTTTCCAGCCGTAGGGTTCCCAGCCGGTTTTTTTGCGTTCCTTCTTTTGGGTGGGCTGGTATGGGATCCTGTCCGGCACAGGCGTCAGACAAAGTTTCGCCTCCCCTGTGGTCTCAGAGTGGATCTTTTGGAAGGTATATGTTTTGCCGCACTGCGGGCAGATTTCTATGTTTGGGTTTTTCTTGTCAATCTCCAGTTTTCCCCCGCAGGAGGGGCATCTTAGTTCTGTCATGTTGTGATTCTCCTATTTTATGGCTATGCGTTATTTTTGTGCTTCAGGCAGACTGCATGGGACAGTCCGCATGAGACAGTCTGCCTGCAGCTTTTAAATTTTCCCATATACCCGTTTGTGGAGCTGGATGACCTCCTCCGGCTTCCTCACGGCGTCGTACTCTTTCCCCTCGTAGGAGAAATAGTGGTCCGTAATAACGCGCGGGTTGCGTTCCCCGATGGCCTTTACAATGGACAGACTGGGTTTTTCCGGCGGATTCCTCTGCATGAAGCCTAACTCATCATCTGTGACATAAGCGATCAGAGCGCAGTCGTATCCTCCGTCCTGGCAGAGATATTTTTTAGTGTAGAAGCATGCCACAATATCTTCCAGCCGGAACACGCAGGGGCTTACGGCGGGAAATTTCACGTAGTTGGCTGTGATAAAGCCCATCTGTTTCAGGCTGTTAGTATCTTTGGCCTTGTCCATGGAAAGAAGGACGGTTCCCGGCTGTCTGAACTCCTGCTCAATCCGGCGAAGGTCCTGGTCTGTCAGACCGCATTTCTTGTATGCTTCGGCCCAGCCCCGCTCCTTTTTCTGCTGCATAAACACCCCCAACACAGTCAGCAGAATACCGGGGATGATCATAACCGCCCCAAATCTTACAGCCCCCTGTGTTCCCATGGTGTTCATCAGCACAGCCGCCAGGGCGGCGCCGATGAGAGCCAGCATGATGCCCATAGCCATGATCCCTTTTCCCGCTCCTGACACGCTGTACATGTATTGAAGCACGCTGCCGTTCTTGGTCATCTTCTGTTTCAGCTTGTCATCTGGTTCAAATATCATATATTCCCTCCTGTGATACAAAACTTTGGAATCTGTCTGGAAGCCTGCCTTCCGAATCTCCATAAAAAATATTATATATCAATTAACTTGTTTTTTCCAACAAAATAACATTTTTTTCTATCTTTTTTCCATTGATAAAGTTTGGAAAATTATTATAATAAATGTATTCAAAGCTGATACGGCGGCGATAATATAGTTGGAATACATGTTCAGACGCACAGGATTTATAAAGAGAGGGAAAATTATGAAGTCTATCAGAGTTAGATTTGAACAGGCAAAGGATATCGTTGATTTCGTTAAGACAGCCAGCAGATACAATTATGATATTGATGTGAGATGCGGCAGCGTTGTGGTGGATGCCAAATCTCTTGTGGGCGTTATGGCTGTGGCCAGCAGAAGAGTTGTGGAGGTTGTGGCCCACACGGAGGAGTGCGGGGAACTGCTTGCAAAAGTGGCCTGCTATGCGGCGTAGCGGGGCGCGGCGTCAGGGAGGATGCCGCGGGCTGGTACAGCCGTTTATATGGAAAATGAAAAAGCTTGGAAGCCGGGAGTCTGGGGACAGGTTCCCGGCTTTCTTTGCGCGTTTTCAGGATACCCATGCAATGGCACATTCCAGGGCGATGGCCATATACGTATCCTTTTGGCACATTCCGTAGTCTGTCAGGTCTCTCATGTCCCAGGTATCGCCGTCTAAGCTGTCTGCCCCGTAGAAAAACTGTATGATCGGGATATTCCGGAACCGGGCCACAGCCAGGGACGCGGAACATTCCATCTCAACGGCAATGCAGCCCTGGGCTTTGCGCTCCCGGATAACCGCCGGAGTTTCCCTGTATATGGCGTCCGTGGTCCACACTTTCCCTGTGATATAGGGAATCTTATGGTGTTTCAGACACTGTATGGCGATATCCATGGAGGAAGAGTCCGCGTTTATCTCCTCACTGCCCGAAAGGTAATGGTAGCTGGTCCCTTCATCTCTGACGGCTGACGACGGAAGGATGATCTTATTGCCCACAAGGGACTGATCCAGGATGCCGCAACACCCGAACTGTATGATCTTTTCGGCGCCGTAAGCGATGATCTCTTCCAGTCCGGCTGCGCAGGCGGGAGCGCCGATCCGGGATAAAAACAGGCCCATCCTGGTATTTTTGTAGGTGATCTCATAGACAGGAAGGGCGCCGTTGGCGCTGTAGAGGCAGGCTATGGGGGCGGCTTCGTGATCTTTGGCGTAATCGCGGATCATGCCTTCGGAAAAGGTGGTAATGCAGACCTTGGGGAACCCCGGAATCTTCTGCGTGGTGTCCCAGGGGTTGATAAACGCGTCCTTCTCAGTGCAGAAACGGTTAAAAACAGTTGCCATGGCAGTCACTCCTCACTAATATTTTTTTGATCTGTCTGACGATGCCGGAGGGTATCCTCTCGTCTATGGGTATCAGCTTGCTGTACATCCGCACGCCCTGGTAGGAAAATACGATCAGGTCAAACACGGCGTCAATGTCCACTTCATAAAATTCCTGCCGGTCGATCCCGTACCGTATCAGCTTTTTCCAGGCGGCAGCAGACAAAAGATACTGCTGATACAGGGCATTGGGCTGATCTGCAATGTCCGGAAGGCTGAAATATTCGTATATGGCCATGCTTAAGGAGGAACGGCTGTCCGGCATCTCGCGGCGGTATATTTCCAGGATGTGGTCTAATATGGCGGCTGCCGGCTGGTTTTGGCTGATCTGCCGGTCAATGTCATCGTCCTGTCTGCCGGTCATATCGTATAGGAGTTCCTGGAAGATCTGGCGGGTGCTTTCGTAATGGCAGTACAGTCCGCCGCGGCTTATGTGTGCCGCCTCACAGATGTCTTTCATGGTCACCTGCTTGAAGCCTTTTTCCGCAAATAGGGAGCCGGCACATGCTTTGATGTGGTTCCTGGTCTTCTGTCCTCTTTTATTCATGGATGTTCCTGCTTTCCGACATTTGTGTCTGAAAATATTATACGACATAAGTGTCGGAAAGTCAAAGAGTTTTTCAACTATAAGTTCAATGACAGATGGCGTTGTCTCATGTATAATAGTCTTAAAGTATGCCGTTATGGAGTCTTGACATTAGAGGAAGGTGATACTGCCTATGTATTTTCTGATTGACTTTGAAAATGTGCTCAGCGAAGGGATGAAAGGAACCCAATACCTGTTGGAGGAGGATACGGTCATCATCTTTTTCAGCCAGGCATGTGAGCAGATACAGCAGGGCTGTTTCCGGCAGATCGCCCAGTCTTTTTGTCAGCTGGATATCTGTAAGCTGAAAAAGACGGGAAAGAATGCCCTGGATTTCTACATAGCCACAAAGGTTGGGGAGATTTTTGGAGGCGGGTATTCGGGAAAGACGGCCATTGTCAGCAAAGACCAGGGATTTTCGGCGGTGAAGGATTACTGGAGGCTGAAGGTGCAGCCTAAGAGGGAAGTGGTTTTGGGGCCGACCCTGGAGCAGTGTATTGTGTCAGCCAATGAGAATCGGATGCGAACCTCACAGATCAGAGAGGAGCTAAAGCCTGTGAAGCTGGAGACGGAATTTGCCCGGTATCAGGAGCAGAGGCGGATGCGGGAGATTTTGGAAAAGGCCTTTGCGGACACTGGGTATAAGGAGCAGGTGGGAGCCATCCAGCATCTTCTGGAGAAGCAGTCGGGGAAGAAGATCCTGTATCTGGATTCGGTGAAGACGTTTGGAAAGAGGGACGGGCTGGAGATATACCGGAGGATGAAACGGCTGGTGAGCTGACTAGTACAGCGTTGCATTAATTCATGAGTAAATAGCACTCGCCGTCTGCGCTCTTAAGCACGTCTGCAAAGCTAGTACATCATTGCATTAATTCCTAAGCAATAGTACTCGCTCTCTACGCCAGGAGCACGTCTGCGAAGCTAGATGTAGGGTCCACTACACCGTCGCTTCGCAGACGCACACCTGACGCAGATATCAAGCACTATTACTCAGTTATTAATGCAACGATGTACTAGACGTAGGCACCACTACGCTGTCACTTCGCAGACGCACGGATGACACGAATATCAAGCACTGTTTACTCGCAAATTTTTTGCTATTTAATATCCGTCATAAGCTCCAGAACCGTGTCAAAGCCCTCTTCCACTGCCACCTGCACAGGGGTTTCTCCCTGGTTGTTGGGCCGGTTATAGTCAGCGCCTTTCTTGATAAGGTATCGGGCGGATGCCGCGTCACCGGATTTTAGAGCGTAATACAGCGCTGTGTTGCCTTCATTGTCCACCGCATTGATATCGGCGCCGGCCTGGATCAGCAGCTTGATGGTATCCTTATAGCAGGAGTTTTTGGCGTTGAGGATTAAAACGGTCATTCCGCTGTTGTCTGTGCGGTTTATATCCGCGCCGTTGCCCAAAAAGATGGGAAATAACTCTTTGATAGCCGAAGAGCCCAGGGACTGCGCCGTCATAAGCGGAGTCCTGCCGTCTTCTCGGGGGATGTCCAGGTGTTTCAGCTCTTTTAAAACAGCGATCTTTTGCTCTGTGTCTAAATCCCTGCCCAGTCTTTTGGCCATTACCGCGCAGTGAGCCGGCGTCTCACCTTTTGCGTTTTTTATGGTATCGTCAGCGCCGGCGTTCATCAATAACCGGACTACATCACCGTGGCCATTGACACATGCCTCGTGGAGCGGCGTTGCTCCCAGGATGGCAGGGGAATCCTCTTTAAGATTTACATCCACGCCTTTTTCTATCATTACCTGGATCATATCTCCGTGACCATTTTGGGCGGCGATATGTATAGCGGCTCTGCCGCTGTTGTCAGGCTGCTCCATAGATTCTTTAGAAAAAAAATTTGCTGCCTGGGATAAGAAATCGTTCTTCTTCCCGGATGTCAGGGAATTTCCTCGCTGGGAAGCGATGATGTTAGCCGGCGTCCGTCCATTGATTACCCCTGTATCCATATCCACGCCCATGTCTGCCATTTTTTGGATAACAGCTGCCCCATAACCGGAGACAAGGCACTTGTCCCGCAGACAGATGAGGCTGCCTTGAAAATGGATCGGCATGGTGAAGTCAAGCCCCGCTTTTTGGCATGTGTCCAGTACCCGGAACTTTTTGTCGGATATCAGGGCATTGTGGAGAATGTTCGTAATATACCCAACCTCATCATCGTCATCTACGTCCATCTGGCCGATGAGTTTTTCTGTCAGGTACAGGGCGAGGCTGATGCCGTCCTGGTCCGTATCGGAGCGGGTGGAGAATGCGTTGCTGGTGATCTGGCTTAAATGATCCATATCCATGGCTACGGAAGAGGCGGGGGCTGCGCCGCAGTCAGCCAGGGCGAGGCAGAGCCCTTCATTTCTCCAGTTTTGGGAGTGCCTAAAGGGAGTTATGCCCTCTTTGTTTGCCAGGTGGACCAACTCTTTGTGCCGGTTCATCAGTTGGAGAGCTGCCGTTATATGGCCGTTTTGCATGGCCAGCATCAGCAGGGAATTGCCGTCTTCATCTACATAGTCGGTTTCGGCGCCTTTGTCCAGAAAAACTTCGGTCAGGGGCCAGGTAAATTCGGAGCAGTAGGAGGTGGACATCAGGCGGGCTAAGGGTGTAAGGCCGTTCTGGTCTTTCTGGTTGATGTCGCAGGTCAAGAAACGAGCGATGGATTCCCGCTGGGAAGCGGTATGTTCCTGACAAAAATCTACAAGGCCTTCAAATCTGGGATAGGCCAGGAAATGGTAAGCGTTCATGCCCCGTTTATCCGTAAGGCAGCAGTCAGCGCCATGATCCAGCAGCAGTCTGGCCATAGCCAGATTACCGCGGCAGCAGGCAAGGAGGAACGGGGTGAGTCCGTAGCCTTTATGGTCAGGCTGGTCAATGTCTCTGTCAGATATCCGTTTGTCTTCCAGCATGGCTTTTACCGCGCCATAGAAATTATGCCATACCAGCAGATGGAACAGAGTGAGTCCGTAGCTGCCATATATACCCGGAGCCAGAAGGGATTCTGTGGCGCATTGGGCGACGCAGTCCTGGATATCCGCTACTACATTTTCCGGGAAAATGTCATAGCGGTATGTGCAGTTTTCAAAATTATCCTCCCACCAGGGAATGAATTTGCTCTGGTTGGTCCTGGTAGCGGATGTGGTCAGTAAAGTGGTCAGTTCTTTTATGTCCATGGTCAGATTCTCCTTTACGTATACCTCAGGGGCGCCCATAGTGCAGCCTCCTTCGGGGTGATGTACTTTGTGCCATAAGGCGCGGCTTTTGGGGATATTGTAGCACAAATGCCGGGGAAATGGTAGAGAAAGGTTGGAGGCGTATCACTTGACTTTTCATAGCCTAAGGAGATAAAATTAAGCAATGAAAGATAAAGATGGGAGGATCGTGATGCAGCTTGACAATATGCTGTTGCAGGCATGTAAAAATAACAA
Organism: uncultured Hungatella sp.; assembly: GCA_910588505.1. Taxonomy (GTDB): domain Bacteria; phylum Bacillota; class Clostridia; order Lachnospirales; family Lachnospiraceae; genus UBA3402. Next base: position 30,269 of record CAJUPQ010000024.1, read on the forward strand.
AAAAAGCGTGGTGCAGACATTTTTAAAACGGGGCGGCGTGGATGTGAATAAGCGGGATGAATCCGGCAATACCCCTCTGATCTACGCATGCATGAAGAATGCCAGGGATTTGGTGAAGATGCTGCTGGATAACGGCGCGGATGTAAATCTGGGCAATCAAAAGGACTTGATGCCCCTCCATTTTGCGGCGGAGACAGCCAGCCCGGAGATTATTGCCATGCTTGCAGAGGCAGGCGCGGATGTAAATTGTACAGACAGCAATGGAACTACGCCTCTTATGGTCATGGCCCGGAACGGCAGGACGGACGCGGCGTTGAAATTCATCAGGTATCCTGATGTTGACATTAAACTGAAAGACAAGGCCAATCATATGGCTGTTGATTATGCCACTTCTTCGGGCTTGCGGGAGCTTGTAAAGGCCCTGTCCCAGTCCGAGGAAGAGCACAGCGACGCTTATGGTAATACCACCCTCCACCATGCTTGCTGGAATGAGCAGGGGGAGGTGGTAAAGGTTCTCATTGAAAAGGATAAAGACAGCGTAAACAAGGTCAATGACCGTGGGGAGTCGCCTCTGATCCTTGCGGTAAAAAGATCTAACCTGGTTATTACGGAGCTGCTCCTTTTGGCAGGGGCGCAGCCGGAGCTTGCGGATTTAGACGGGATTATGCCATTGCATATCGCGGCGGAGAATGGGGAGCTGTTTGTGGCAAAGGCTTTGCTTGGAGCCGGGGCCGGGATTGAAACAAAGACAACAGATGGACAGACGCCTCTGATCCTTGCCGCGAGAAGAGGCAGGAATGATCTTACGGCAATGCTCATTGAGGCGGGCGCGGATGTGAATCAAGTGGATAATGAACAGCACAGCGCGCTGTATTATGCTGCGGAGGCGGGATTTACAGAGATCGTGGAGCAGCTGCTTATGGCGGGGGCGGAGTACTAGTGGCGGTTCGGGAGTGGGGTGATCGGGATTTTGTACTTCTGGGAACGTTTGCAGATGGATGAAAAGGCAGAAAAAATCAGGATCAGTTGACGGGGCGAATGGCGAGACGGGAAAGTTTGGGCCTGGGAAAGGAGCGGCGGCAGATGGCAGACAGTGAGATGGGGAGAAAACTCCCGGTGGGGATTGAAAGTTTTGAAAAGATTCGGACCGAAGGCTTTTATTATGTGGATAAGACAGCTATGATTGGAGACTTGCTTCGTCATTGGGGGGAGGTCAATCTGTTTACCAGGCCCCGCCGTTTTGGTAAGTCTCTGAATATGAGTATGCTGAAAGCTTTTTTTGAGATTGGATGCGATAAGATGCTGTTTGACGGTTTGGCGATTTCCAGGGAGAGGGAGCTGTGCCAGGATTATATGGGCAGGTTTCCTGTTGTGTCGGTCAGTTTAAAGGGCGTGGAGGGGGACAGCTATGAGGTGGCCCGCGGTATGGTAGTCAGAGTGATTAATAAAGAGGCGAAAAGACTGAAGAGCTTTCTGGACAGCGGCAGACTTTCTTCGGAGGATCAGAAGATGCTCTCCTCTCTGATGGAGAGCAGTATGGATGATGTGACTTTGAATTATAGTTTGTATGAGCTATCCGAATTATTACGGAATTATCATGGTTTAAAAACAATCATTTTGATTGACGAATACGACATCCCTCTGGCCAAGGCAAACGACAAAGGATATTACAAACAGATGGTGACCCTGATACGAAGCATGTTTCATCAGGCCCTAAAGACCAACGACAATCTGCACTTTGCCGTGTTGACCGGGTGTCTGCGGGTTGCCAAGGAGAGTATCTTTACAGGGTTAAATAATCCTAAGATTTTTTCTGTGACAACGGTTCGGTTTGACGAGTACTTTGGTTTTACGGATGAGGAAGTGCAAAAGATGCTCCGGTACTATGGGCTGGAAAGCCGGTATGGAGCGGTGAAGGATTGGTATGACGGCTACCGCTTCGGAAATGTGGATGTGTACTGCCCGTGGGATGTTATCAATTACTGTGATGAGCTGTTGTCCGACCGGGAGATGGAGCCAAAGGATTACTGGTCCAATACCAGCGGGAACCAGATTGTGAGGCGTTTTCTGGAGCGGGTGGACAGAGGGCTGGCAAAAGGTGAGATCGAGGCGCTGATCGCTGGTGAGATGGTGACAAAGGAGATCCATGAGGATCTGACCTACGACAATCTTTACGACTCCACGGAGAATATCTGGAGTGTGCTGTTTACTACAGGATACCTGACCATGCGGGGGAGAGGGCCCGGGAAGAAAATCTGCCTGTCCGTTCCCAACATGGAGATACGGAATATATTTACGGAACAGATCATGGCCATGTTTCGGGAGGAGACGGAGAAAGACGGAAGGCAGCTGGAGGATTTCTGTAATGCCCTGAGGACGGGAGATGGGGAAGAGGTGGAGCGGCTGTTTAACGCCTATCTGGGAAAGACGATCAGCATCCGGGATACCTTTGTGAGGAAACCGCTGAAGGAGAACTTTTATCACGGGATCCTGCTGGGGATTTTGGGCTTTAAAGGGGGCTGGTATGTAAAGTCCAATGAGGAGTCCGGGGACGGGTACAGCGATATTCTGATTAAGATTGAAGAGGAAGATGTTGGGATTATCATAGAGGTGAAGTATGCGGAGAAGGGGAGTTTTGATTTGGCGTGCCGGGAGGCTATGGAGCAGATTGAGACGGACAAGTATGGGGATGAGCTGAAGGAAGACGGGTATCGTACCATTGTGAAATATGGAATCGGGTGTTTTAAAAAGAGGTGCAGGGTGGCGGTGGAGAAGGAAGAGTGTGAGCAGGGGAATTAGGAACTTAAGAACGATTTCTTGCGCTAAATGGCAGAATAATAAAATTGATATAATTAAGTGAGCAAAGGGGCGAGGGGGTGTCGTGGGGCCAGTCAGAGAAGGAGAGATGTCTCGTCCGGGTTCAGATATGCCAAACATTCCGATGAGCCCTTAAAGCGGAAATCAGTCGGGTATCAGCCCTCCTGCTTTCCTGGTCTCATCTCCATGGCATAAATTCACCCTGACGGGACATCTCTCCTTCCCTCCCTAGCTCCACGACAATCCCCGCCCCTTGCTCGCTCAACTAAATATCAATATGACAAAATTAAGGTTCCGGTTTACCCGGGTCAGGAGATATTTCATGTGTTATAAACCTCTCTTTCTAGCTATATTTATATGGCTTCATTATTTTCAGGGAAAATGGAGAATGAGCAGGAGCGCCAGATTTCAGCGCCCCGGCTCTTTTTTCCCGCCAAGCTCCGGCCACACGGTGGCCATCATAGTCCCGAAGCAGGCCAGCCCGCCTATAAAGTTGGAGACAGGCTCTGCCATGAAGATGCCGTTGACTCCAAGGCCGAATAGTTTGGGCAGAAGGATGATCATGGGTATGACGATGATGACCTTCCGGAAGATGGAGAAAAACACCGCGTTTTTTGATTTGCCAAGAGCCACGAACACGGACTGTCCGGCAAACTGCAGGGACATCATAAAGAACCCGAAATAGTAGATTTGCATGGCCGGGATGCCCGCCTGTACCAGATCTCCTTCATGGTTGAAAATGCGGATAAAGAACTCCGGGAAGCCGTGGACAAGGCTCCACATGAAGGTGGTGTAGGCCACAGATACCACGGACATAAAGACAATGGCCTGTTTTACCCGTTTGTATTCCCCGGCGCCGTAGTTAAAGCCCATTACCGGCTGGGCACTGTTGGTCAGACCGCTTATGGGCAGGGAAACGACTTCGCGGACGGAATTTATGACCGTCATGATCCCTACATACAGATCTCCTCCAAAGAGAGCCAGGTTGGCGTTGTACATGATCTGTACCAGGCTGTTGGTGATGGCCATGGTAAAGCCGGACAGGCCAAGGCCTGTGATGGCAAGAACCCGGCTTAGTTTTAAGCGGAACGCCTTTTTTCGCAGCTTTAGAATGGCTTTATCTCCTGTGAGGAACCAGAGGATCCAGACAGCGGACAGGCCCTGGGAGATGACGGTGGCCCAGGCGGCTCCCTGCACTCCCAGGCGGAAGGTGAAGATAAACAGCGGGTCCAGGATAATATTTGTGACGGCTCCCAGAAGAACGGTCAGCATCCCGATTTTTCCGAACCCCTGGGAGTTGATAAAGCTGTTCATGCCAAGGCCGGTCATGACAAAGATACTGCCCAGAAGGTAAATGGTGATGTAGGAGTCCGCATAGGGGATGGTTTCGTCGGAGGCGCCGAATAAGTGCAGCATGGGGCGTTTCAGGAGCAGCCCAAGGACTGTCAGGACAAGGCCGCTTAAGACCATCATGACAAATGAGTTGCCCATGATGGCCTCCGCCTCCTGGTCATTGCCCCGGCCCCGCTCTATGGAGCACAGCGGTGCCCCGCCCATGCCGAATAAGTTGGCAAAGGCGATGACCATGGAGATGATGGGAAGGCAGAGGCCAAGGCCTGTGAGGGCCATGGTGGCATTCTCCGGGATACGGCCGATGTAAATGCGATCCACGATGTTGTAGAGCACATTGATCAACTGGGCCAGGGTCATGGGCAGGGCAAGGTTCAGAATGTTTTTGACGACGCTTCCCTTGGAAAAGTCGTTTTGGGTGTCTGGGTGTGTGGTAGAAGACATGGTTGGTACCGCCTTATCTGGATATAGTTTATTTTTTATGATGCCAGGGTCAGAGGGGCTAAAATCCGATGCAGGCCTGCCTGTAAGAGGAGTTTTGACCTTGAGACCCTGCCAAAATATGTAAAAGCAGCCCGGTCGGAGCGGATTCTGCGTTACAGGTAATCTTAGCACAATCTTTTTGGAGGTTCAACGGGAATTTCCTGTAGAACCTGCTTCCTGCAAAAGTTCCAGAAATTTTTCTTCCTCTTTGGTAAGATAATGTTCCTTTCGGTATACAACCGATATTTCCCTGACAGCGGCCGGGTGGCTGATCTGATAGTATCGGATGTTTTCCGGTATTTCAGCCGAATGAAGGGGGAGAGGAACCAGGGTGGCGCCAGCGCCTTTTTGGGCCATGGAGAGAGCGGTGTCCAGGGTGCGGCACTGCATGATGATATCCGGCCACCAAACTGATTCAGGATCCATTTACAACACCGGGGACGGGCCTTACTATGGGGTGGAGCTGACGCCTGCATTTATCAATACCCAGGGAGGGCCGGAGAGGAATACGGAGTTTGCGAAGGCCGGACAGCCGGAAGATTATGTGGCAGAGGAATCAGAGGAGGAAGTGAAGCTTGGTGATAATGAATACGTGGGAACTGCGGTGGGCATGGCTCCTCTGACGGGAATGAATTAAACATTTTCTAGGACAGGCCAGTTCTTTTTCTGATGTCGTGGATTTGCTTTGAGTTATATTCTTTTACTGGCATGATAGTCACTACACGCTTTTTTAACTTTCCGGAACCATATTGGGTATCTTCTACAGCCTCTGTTAAGCCGGCTATAATACTGTTATATACGCTTCCCATGAAAACCCCCCTTAAAGACTTTTTTCTAAATTATCCATCATGTGTTTAATATGATTGCATTCTTCTTTGGTTAAATACGGTTTCTTTCACAAAGAAATCCACATAACTATACAAAAAATTTCACCGGTGTATAGTCCTGAAGGTTCTTTACAGCGGAAGAACTGTAAAATTCTCTGAAAATGTCAATACACTCCTGTTCGGAACAGATTTTTTCCACAAGCTCTGTTGTGTTGTTGTTTTCCACTCCAAGCTGGACCACAATGCCGTCGTCGCACTGGGTGGTCTGGACATAGCGGATGTTGTGCTTGATCTTCTGAAGGGTCAGCACCAGAAACTGGTTGCTGTCGTCAAATACGTCTTCCAGACCGTCCTCCACTTGCTGCCAGGAGACGTTGTGCAGTTCTCCGTCCTGGCTTCCAAGGACTGTGGGGCTTAGGCAGGGTTCGGTTCTGAAGGCGATGTCTGTGGTGGTCTGTTTTTTGGGTTTTGGTGAAAAAAGGCCCATGAGATTTTCCTCCTGTGAATGGTGATGGTATTATTTTATCACGGCGGGGGAGGAGATTCAAGAATCGGGAATCAAAAATGGAGTCCCTATGGCAGCGAACACCATTTTTGGTTCCCGGGCGGCAAATACAGGATTAGGGATAAAAGAATGGCAAATCTGCGTTATCTGGCTAAATCCACAGTGGCTTGAAAGATAGCCCTCTCTGGCTGGCGGTAAGAGTTATTTCCTTTGCATTCCACAAAATCGTCCCATTTTAAGAGATAGACCGTTACGCTGGATACATCCCGCCCGTAGATGCTTCTGATTTCCAGATTGTCCCCATGGCTTTCCAGAGGATTCCCGTCTGAGTCCCATATGGTGACCACATAGTCGCCAGGTTGGGCTCCCGCCGGGAAAATGGGAACGGCATAGAGTTCATAGTTTGTCTTTACCAGCTTTTCGATGCCAAATCCCTGGTCATTGGTCTGGTTGACGGGGACTTCCTGTTTGGTGGTCTGCAGATCGGAGAAATCCAGGTGGAAGACCCAGGGGCCTTCGTAAGTTTTCCGGTCATATTCTATATAGGAGATGGTTTCGGTCTCCCCGGCCAGAGTGCCTGTAACCTTGGTGCCGGAGGTTAGTTCCTGCACAAAATTAAGGAAAGTAATGTCACAGCCAGTATAGTCTGACAGTGAGAACCCGGAGCCGGTCAGCTGTACAAGACCTTTGAATGTGTGGGAGTCTGTGAAGGTGCCTTCCGTCATGTAGGCCAGCCCGTTGCCGGATTCGTTACAGAAGGTTTCTTTGGTCTTATCTGCCCTATACATGTCGGCCTGGCATTCCAGATACATCATGTCGCTGCTCTGGGCATTGTTGGCAAACTCGTTCTCATTTTCAATGAGAAGGGCCAGGTAGATGGCGTTGCTGTCATAGCTCACTTCCGAAAGGGTCACAGTCATGCCGCCGGCAACAGCCTGCCAGGGCGTGGAAGCCGTCCCCTGTTCGGTCTGTTGGACTTCCTGTCCGCCGGTGGTCTCTGCTGGTAGAGCCGGAAGGGTGACGGAATTTTCACTGTAATCTCCCGGGTAGGACACTTTTTGCTCCAGGCTTTTAAAAATATGGCCGATAAATGGGATTTGCGCCGCCAGGGCGGGATTTTTTACAAATATCAGGGCAGTGGAGAGAAAGAGGGCTGCGGCTGCGGCGTATTTTGCTGACAGGGTTTTTTTGCCGCTTGTTCTGCGTGGCTTTGCGGAGGCTCTTCTGATGGTGTTTTTCCCACTCATTTTGTCAGTGGTTGTTTTTGCCGCTGCAGGCATGGATTGCATGGAGCGTATTTGTTTATAGGCCTGTTCTATTTTCCTGTTTACGATTTTTGATTCCGGCACATTTGATGCCATACAGTTTCTTATGATATCATCGGTTCGGTCCGTATGCTGCAGTCTGTCCATTAAGCCCACTCCTCTCTCTGAATCTGTTTTCTTATTTGCTCTTTTCCCCGGTGAATACGGCTGCGCACGGTGCTCTCTTTGATGCCAAGAAATTCGCCGATCTCCCTGGTGGTGTATTCTTCCCCAAAATACAGCTGAAAGATCACCCGGTCCTTCCTCTCTAAAAGGGAAAGGAGATCGAAAAACGAATTCTCTCCGGGATAGGTATCAAAGTAACTCTGGTCGGCAGCCTCTTCCTGGTCAGCCATGGGTTTTTGGCTGTTGTACAGCTGGGTGCAGTTGTTGATGAGGATGCGGATGAGCCAGGTTTTGAAGTAATTTATCTTTTTCAGCTCCCCAATGTGCTCATAGGCGTTGAGGATGGTCTGCTGCATGGCGTCCGCCACATCCTCCTGGTTGGAAAAGAATCCCCAGGCAACTTTCAGCATGGATTCCCGATATGTTTCCATCAGCTGGATAAAGCTTTCCCCGTCGCCGTTCATGGCGCGCTTAACCAATAGTTCCATAGTTTGTATCCTTCTTTCCGCCGGCTGTTAAAATAAATCTATCATAATTATAATTACATATATTAGATGGAGGAAGAGGGGATTTTGTTGCATTCTTTTTGAAAAAACAAGGGATGGAGGGGGATGGGCCTGGCGACCGTCAGGGGTTTGGCAGGTTCTCCGGGGTTTGTCTCCTATCCGGATTCAGAATTGCGGGAGGTGATGCCAATCATGGAAAAATCCGGCTGTGGCTGCGGCAAAACAGGTAGAAAAGTAACAGAGAGAGTGGTATAGTAGTAACGGTTGCGGGATTGATCTGGGGGAAAGCCCCCAAAGACCGCTAAAGTTTAATCAATAGGGGGATAAAGATATGGTTCGGAAAGAGATTGCGGTGTGTATGTTCCTGGCTGCGGGACTGGTTTTTGGAAGCGGTTGCGGCCAGGCAAGCGGCGGGAGAAAGGAGATAGAGGTGTCAGGGACAGCAGAGACCTCTGTTTCGGAGGCCCTGGGGGACAGGGCCGGAGGTAAGGCGGATGCGCCCGGCAAAGAAGGAGCCGGGCAGAATGGACGGGAGTCGGCAACGGATGAGGGAAGCATGGATGGCGACGGCAGCGGAAATGGAAATGGGAACGGAACCGGGACGGGTAAGGAGGAGGCTTTGGGGAATGAAGATGCGGAGGATATGAGGAAGCGGTTTGGTAAGGATTGTATCGGGGAGCAGACTTTTGAGGCGGAGCTTAGTGAGTACGACGGGAAGGTATGGTTTGTGCCCTTTGGGCCGGGGCAGGGAAATCCGGATTTTCATATACAGCTGATGCAGAACGGGACGGTGATGGGGGAGATAAAGCCTTATGTGCCGGAGGGGCTGCAGGGGAAGGCGTTTGCCAGTCTGGACGCGGTGTCATTTTATGATATGAATTTTGACGGCTGCACGGATATTCTGCTGATTGAGACTTACGGAGATACCACGTTTGCGGCGGTCTATTATGGGTTTGACCGGGACGGGGAGGATTATGAGCGGTCTTTTACGGTTCAGGAGCAGCTGTCGGAGAGGCTGTCTGCACAGGCCGGGGAGATGACGGTTGCGGGGGTGCGAAAGGCGCTGGGGGATACAAGGAAAAACGGGAAGTTTGCCGGGTATCAGGAGGCGTACGGGGCAGTGGCGCGGCTTCTGGATATGAGTGATGAGGATGGGGCTTATAATATGACCGTGACCTATGGCCTGATCGATGTGGACGGGAATGGGACGCCGGAGCTGACGGCAGGGGTTGACGGGTATTATACAAGTCTTTACACCTACAGCGGCGGGAAGGTCTGCACGCTGATAGATAAGTGGTCTTATGGGGTTATGGGAAATGCCGGGTATGAGTACGCGCCGGGCAATAACAGTCTGCGGAACTATAACACCGATTACGCGGGGGCGATTCTGTATACCACCTATATGGCGGTGAGGGAAGGGAACAGGCTGGAGACGGTGGCAGAGGTCAAGACCGTTAATTTTGATGATGTGAATGGGAACGGGGTTCTTGATGAGGATGAGATGGGGTCTGTGGGATATTATGGGGTTAACTACCTGAATGGAAAGGAAGCGTCTGTTGAGGAGTGCAGCGTTTATGACGCGGGGGAGTATGAGATGATCCGGGGGGATCTGAGTTTGGAGGGAGTGTTGAAGGAATTGGGGGTGAGGTGAAGGAAATGAAAATCGGAATCATCCAGGCCAGCTCCCAGAGGGAAAAGAACGCTGTTATGGAAGCTTGTGTGAGGGAGGCTGCGCCGCGGGAACATCAGGTGATTAATTTTGGGGTGTTTGGCGGCGCGGATGTGGAGATGTCCTACGTGCAGGCGGCTATTTGCATCAGTCTGCTGCTGGAGAGCCGGTCCGTGGATTTTATTGTGACAGGCTGCTCTTCCGGCCAGGGGATGATGCTGGCCTGCAACAGCCTGCCGGGCGTCCTGTGCGGGTATGTGGAACATGTGACGGACGCGTTTTTATTTGGCAGGATCAATGGCGGAAACGCGGTTTCCTACCCTCTGGGAACGGGATGGGGGTGGGGCGGGGAGATCAATTTTAGGGAGACTATGAGGGCGTTGTTTGACGGGCCTGTGGGCTGCGGTTACCCGCCTGGGGACGCGCAGAGGAAAAGGCGGGACGCCGGGCAGGTGAAGGATATGAATGGGGTGTGTAAAAGGCCGTTGGCGGATGTTCTGCCGCTTTTGGATGAGGGGAATCTGCAGGCGGCTTTGGATTATGAGCCGGTTTATGAGTATGTGATGAGGCATGGGAGGGATAAGGGGCTGTTGGAATTGATGGAGAGGTTGAAGGGGAGATGATAAATCCATAGGTATCTTCTTTTCTGTATACAAAAGTCCCTGCCGTATGGCAGGGACTTACTGAGCATTTTCTTTTAGGGGGATTATCTGATACGATAAACCGCCTGAGCCGGTTTGAGATGAGTTCTTTCGTTTCTCTATCTGTTTCCCTATCGGTTAGATACCAGAAACTTCCTCCACTTAGGCCCTGCCAGAATACACAGCACAACGCCCCCCAGGGCGGATACGCCAAGGCACTTAATGAGCATGGACCAGCCGTACACATCGGCCACGGCGCCCAGGCCGTAGGTGGCGATGCTGACGCAGACCTTTTTCTTTTTCTGCTGACTGGCCGGCAGATATTCGGAAAAGACCCGGAGGATGGGGGACCAGGTCATGGACTGGGCGGCTCCGTTGAGACACCATGCCAGTACCATGGACTGGGGGGAGTGAGGGGACAGCCGTGCTGGTGAAACGGCAATATAGTTTGATAGAAGTTTGGCAAAAAAGTCCTGTGGGGAATGAACCGGCACAGGACTTTTTTTATGGGGCTTCAGATCAGCTTATCCTGGCGGATGGAGTCTTCATGGCGGCGGATGTGGGTCTTGGCGTCCTGTTTGCTGACGAAGAGAAGCAGGTACAGGGTTTCAATGACCATCATGGCGGGAATCCGGGAGAACCAGAAATCGCCGGTGAGAAGTTTTTCTCTGGTGGCGGTGATGATGCGGTAATCGCTGATTCCGGCAAGGGGGGATGAGTCGTTGTTGGTGATGACAATGATGCGGGCGCCGTTTTCGTGGGCTCCTTTGGCCAGAGTCAGAAGCCTTCTGGAGGTTCCGGAGTTGGAGATGATGAGCACCACGTCCGCAGGGCCTAAGTTGTAGGTGTGGGCCACCTGGCCTTCCCAGATGGTTCCGGACACGGAACAGAGCCCCAGCTGATTGAACTTGAAGGCTCCGTCCATGGCCACGGGAATGGTGTTGCCCACAGCGGCAAACTGGATGATGCGGGCGTTTTCCAGGATGCGGAGGATGGTTTCCAGGTTGTCCGTGTCCAGCATGCCCATGGTGGCGGTCATCTCCGCGGTTTTGTTGGCCAGGATGTTCTGGAGGGACTGGGCAAGGTTTCCCCGGTCGATCTCATTGGATACCTGGAGGCTGTCCCGCTCTTCTTCGATCACTTCTTTTGCCAGGTCGATTTTCAGGCTTTGGAATCCTTTGAAACCGCACCGGCGGCAGAAGCGGGATACCGTGGCATCGCTGGTGCCGCTGGCTTTTGCTAGCTGGGCTACGGTCATATCTACTACGGACTTTTTGTTTTCCAGGATATAGTCTGCGATTCTTTTTTCGGCGTCGAAAAACTGCTCATAGGAGGAGCAGATGATTCCCATAATGCTTTGATTGTTCATTTCTTGTTGATCTCCGGTTGTGTAATTTTGTTTCATATATAGGATACCATAAGAGGAGAGGGATTTCAATAATAATAATTTAGTGGACAGCCGCCGCATTATTCCGTAGACTTTAAAAAAATTTATGGCAATATGTATACTTTGGAAAAATAGTAATAATTTTGAAAAAAATTGCGCTGTGTTGTAACAAACGCCGTTATTATGTGATATAAGAGATAAGTTATAGCAAATATCCGGTATAACTTAAAAATTTACTTACGAGGAGGTGAAAAAGTGCAGGATTCTTGTAAAAATATAGACATGGATTCGGTTTATCAAGAATATGCGAGTTTAATTTACCGTTTTTTATATTCCTATACGCAGGATGTAGAATGGTCTCAAGAACTAATGCAGGAAACATTTTTACGGGCAGTAGGCTCCATTTCACGTTATAACGGCTCTTGTAAATTATCTGTATGGCTTTGCCAGATAGCGAAACATGTTTTATACCAAGAGCTTCGAAAAAAGAAGCGTGGGGAAATGGTAGAACTGGCGGATTATTTACCGGATGATTCTTCACCGGACGGAGAGAGCAGCGTATTGAATCAGGAAAATAAAATAGAACTTTATCAGGCAATCCATCATTTGCCAGAGCTGGAACGGGAAGTTATTTTATATCGAATTACGGGAGAACTTTCTTTTCGTGAAATAGGAGTTATTTTAGGAAAGAGTGAAAATTGGAGTAGGACGGTTTTTTATCGGGCAAAACAGAAAATCAAAAAGGAGTTGAAGGCACATGAATAAAAATTATTCCTGCGATATAATCAAGGATCTGCTTCCCGGATATATTGACGGAGTTTTAAGCGAAGCAGGGGAAAATGTAGTAAAAGGGCATTTGGAAGAGTGTGAAAAATGTAATAGAGCCTATCTGGAAATGAAAGAAGAGTTGAATACTGGAATGGAAGCAAAAGAACAAATTGCGCTTGACGGATTTAAAAAATTGCGGCAACATACCAGAAAGTTGAAAATTGCCGTTGGAGTTACTACAGGGTTGCTGGTATTTCTTTTACTATCCGCTTTTGTAAGAGTCTTTGTAATCGGCGTTCCTGTATCTACTCACGCAATGAGTGTAGATGATCTTTCATACAATGAAGAAACAAATTGTCTTGAAATAAGCGGTACAGTCAATTTTGCTTCCTGTCGGGTCAGCCGCGTGGTTTGGAAACAGAGTGAAGAAAACGGCAATGCTGTAAATGTGTTTGTATATGGAGCCGAAACATTGCCTTTTCAATCGGAGAAAAGAGAGTTTAACATATCCGTTCCCAATATGAAAGGTAAAACGGCGTATCTTGCCTGTCCGGATTTTGACCAGCGAGAGGTATATAATTGGAAGCATTACCACAACGATAAACTGATAGAATTGGAGAATGAAATATATGATCATCTTACAAAACTGGACAGAACCAAGGATGCATTAAGTTATAATGGTGGGATTGAAACCGTAAATGGGGTAGAGGGGATCTGTTATTCTGTTCAATCCGTAATCGGTGAAAACGCAACATTTTGGACATTTAATGACCAATTGATTACCGACGGCGACTTTGAAAGCAGAGATTTTGAAATCTGGATTTCTTTAGACAAGCCATATCAGATTTTAATTAATGATTATCAGTCAGAGGAATATACAGATGACTATTCCATTATCAGCAGACAGTAGAACAAGATATTGGGAAAATATACGGACACTGCCGGAGTACAACAGGAAATCAAGATAAGGTTTCCTGTTTTTTTGCGCCCTTTTTTGCCTTTTGCGGCTTGCGCCGCTTGAAACAATCCACCCACGAAAGGAGGTTCACAATTATGAGAAAATACAATACGCCCCACCGCCACAGGGGAGCTTCCCTCCCGGTTCCGTGACAATCCCCGCCTTTGCCCACTCAATTATACAGCAATATGACGAATTTAAAGTTCCGACCTACCTGCGATAGGATGATTTAATGTAAAAAAATTTCTTGAAAATAAGTATTGACGAAACAAAACAATCATGATATGATAATGCCAACACAAGAAATAAAATTTCTTGAAGCGGAGAGGAGAAGATAGAAATGATTTATACCGTGACGTTTAATCCGGCTCTGGACTATGTGGCGAGGGTGGAGCATTTTATTGCGGGGGCCGTGAACCGGACCGTGGAGGAGCACATTTTCTATGGAGGGAAGGGCATCAATGTGTCGGCGGTTCTGGCGAATCTGGGCTATGACAGCACGGCTCTGGGATTTGTGGCAGGCTTTACGGGGGATGAGATTGAGAGAGGGGTAAGGAGCCTTGGCTTTTCTTCTGATTTTATCCGGGTGAAAAGGGGAATGTCCAGGATTAACGTGAAGCTGAAATCAGACCAGGAAAGTGAGATCAACGGTATGGGGCCGGAGATTACAGCCGGGGATGTGGAGACTCTGCTGGGGAAGCTGGACCGTCTGAATGAGGGGGATGTGCTGGTGCTTTCGGGAAGCATTCCGGCGTCCATTGACAGCAGGATCTATGAATCTATTCTGGCGCGGCTTGAGGGGAAGGGCGTGGCCGCTGTGGTGGACGCGGAGAAGGACCTTCTGCTGAACGTGTTAAAGTATCACCCCTTCCTCATTAAGCCTAACAATCATGAGCTGGGAGCCATGTTTGGGGTGGCTCTGGAGAATGAGGCGGCGGTTGCGGAGTACGCAAGGCGGCTTCAGGGTATGGGGGCAAAGAATGTGCTGGTATCTATGGCAGGGGACGGTTCCCTGCTGGTGACGGAGGGCGGAAGCGTGTATCAGATGGGAGTGGCCAGGGGCGTTGTAAAAAATTCCGTCGGGGCCGGGGATTCCATGGTGGCGGGATTTTTGGCCGGGTATCTGGAGAGAAAGGATTACGCTCACGCGCTGCGGATGGGGACGGCGGCAGGAGGGGCTACGGCATTTTCTGACGGACTGGGGACAAAGGATGAGATTATGAGGCTGTACAGGGAACTGGAGGGACAGGGGATGGTATAGGATTAGGGACGGCGGATTAGGAAGGACGGGATCCGGGAAGGCAGAGTAGGAAGGACGTCTCCGGTAAGGCGGGCCAGGAAGGACGGGATCCGGGAAGGCAGAGTAGGAAGGACGGCTCTGGTAAGGAAGACCAGGAAGGATAGATCCGGGAAAGCGGATTCGGAAAGTTAGGTTAGACGGAGAGACGTGTTAATATAGTCAGAAAAATCAGCAGGAGGGAATCAGATGAGGATTACGGAATTGTTAAAGAGGGAGAGTATTGA
>CAJUPQ010000025.1 GCA_910588505.1 uncultured Hungatella sp.
TCAAAGGACATCCGGAAGGTTCTTATGGAACTGTACGAAGTGTTTGACTTCTGCTACTTACTAAACAACTTTTTGCATTGCTCAGCTTATGAAAATGTGATTTTCTGTTGGGTAATGCATCAACAGCCTATCATAGATTCTATATTGGGAAAGCTGGATACACAAAACTGTGAGGTGAAATGTATCTCACTTATTGCTGACGAAACCCATTTGCGTAAGAGATTAACTAAGGATGTAGAAAGAGGTATTCGTGCCGAGGATGTAATTGAAAGAAGTGTAACAAGAATACCGATGTATCAAACACTAAACACGATTAAAATTGATACTAATGAAAAAACGGTGGCTATGATTGCAAATGAAATCGAGCAGATATGATGCTGTCAAAGACCCGTTTATAGGAAACAGAAACTTTTAGTTTTCAGAATGTTCACGCACATTATTAAAACGGAAGGAGGTGCGCTATGCTGAATGATTTTTCATGGAATATGACCGGATACATACCGAAATATCCTGTTGATTCATTCGGTGCGGACATCCGCCCCTATGTGGCAGAGCGCATCTTCCAACTGGAACCGGAGCCGCCAACGGTGAACAGTCTGAATGAGTATATCCTATCTGCCTTGCAGGAAAAGAACTTGATGTATTTTTCGTTCTTCCTGCACCATTATGAGCCGCAACTCAACAAGCGCACCAAGAGCTTTCTTGGCGTGGATAGCGGCGATTTGTACGACACAGACCGATTTATAGATATAAAGCTCTCCTGCCGAGAGCAAATGCTCCAAAAGCTGATGGACTATGACCCCGCCAAGGGTGCGGAGTACGCTACATACATTTTTCCGTTCATCCGGGATGCTATGCTCCGTTTCCGCATGGGTGAAGAAAAATGGTCGGTGTCCTCTCTGACCAATTACAAAATGGTGCGGTCAATGGCATGGCTGTACCATAACACCAAGGATGCGGTCAGCGAGTTTGCCAAGAAATACAACTGCGACCTTGCCCTTGCGGAAGAATATCTGAAAGTAGTCCGTGGCATCCGCAATCAGCAGCCGTTCTATGTGACGGGCGAAGACGGCGAGGAAACGGGCGAAGATGTTGCCCTTGACGATACTTGGAACTATGCCGACATCCTCTGGAACGGCATACAGGCTGAAAAGGTGCAGCGGGCATTTGAGAAGCTGAATTACCGGGAACAGACCTTACTTGAAAAACGGTTAGCAATTTGTATGACCTGTGGGCGAGTTGGCTCATGGAAGAACCGCCCCACTTTTGAAGAACTGGCGATTATGTTTGAGGGCAGCACTGCCAGCGGTGCAGAGCGAGCCTACCGGAAAGCGGTGGACAAACTGACAGAACTGCTGGTTGCCGAAGGTGCGCTCCATGCTGTCCGGCTGAAACAGAAATCCAAAACCAAGCGCAAAAAGAAAATCGCCGCCGCAATCTACGAATACCAAGCAGACTGCGACGGCGAATGGGGCGAGATTTCATTTAATTTTGAGAATGGCACAGCTGAGATCATTCAACTTGCCGATTGGGACACGATGATAACAAAATGCTTTGCAAATCAGGCAATATCGTATCTTCTGAACTGCGAAAATGAGAAGCTACCAAAGGAAACATTGGTTGCGCTTGACTCAACTTATTATTTAAGTGTATTACGAGGATCAATACTCATCGTGTCCTATTGATGAACACGGCTTCGGCGGGATCGAAGTAGTCTGCGGTATTGCTACTTAGTCCGCTGGCCTTCCAAGCCTGTTCAAATGTAATATTCTCGATGTTGCTCAAAATAACATAGGTTGTATCCTCAACGGCGTTATTCAACCGTCCGGTAACTTCCAGCCTGTACTTGTAAGTATAGCAAGTCACAGTTCCTTCCATTCCATTTATAGATGCAAAACTTGCACTGTAAGTGCCAGCATCCCACAGTTCATCCCTAAAGATATGTTCATACGTTTCAGCTTCGACTTCATAGACATAGCCACCAATTTCTACTGTAATATTGTTAGAACCTTCATTGTTTACGAAAATACACCAATACGGTGCCTCCTCAGTAAGTACCATCTTATTTTGTAAAGATGTATTTCCAGCAAGATTTAGTTCAAATCCGTTTAGTCTACCCTTTTCTGCTGCAACTTTGATGCTATAAACATCCGCAATTCGTGCAGGATAAGTTTCAAGGATTTCACCGGAGTATTCGATTTCAATTGCATCTCCGACTTCTGGTTCGGGTGACGGCCGAGCATTTCTGATAGGCACTTCAATTCTGTCTGCACTACTCAGTTCCCAACTACCCTCAACAGGTTTCACAAGATAATACCCATCATGGATTTCCAGAATTTCAGCTTGGAACACCTGATGTGCTTCGTTAGAAAAGCCTTCAATCTGAAGACAATTATTCTTGAAAACCAATCGTCCGGTTTCTACCAGTTCTTCAGAATTGTACTTTGTTTTATCTACGTACAGATGACCGTCTTGCTTATCCAGTCTAAGTGCGAAATCGAAACATCCTCGGTCAGACAGTTCATAGCTTACACCATTTACATAGTCATAAATGGTAATGCGATTATCAATCATTCCAGAACCAAAGCTGTATGTTGCACAGATTTCTGGGAAATCATCCCCAGTAAGGTCAGTAAAATAAGCGTTCCATATTGGCATACCATCAATCAAAATTGTTTGGCCAGTAAGTTCCGAAGTGTCAAAGGGTTTTGACGCAATTATTTGTGTCTGGTTGTAGCTGAAAGTAACATCTGGATATATCGGAAGTTTTATAGTTGATTCATCATCCATAGCAGAGGGGTTCTCTGTGTAGTCAAACCACTCTATGACGGAATTTACCTCATCAGCAATACGCACCTCTACATTTTCCACTTCGACATATACAATAATGTCCTCGTCAGTGGAGTTCTGCATATTTACACCAATCTTAAACCACGTATCTTTTTCAGCATCAAATTCCACCGGCATTCCATGTGTAAGATAGGTAGCAGTATATCCGGTTTCTGTTGTTTCATTGACCGGAGATAACAGGACTTCCGTATCACCCAATCCATCACCAGACCATATTTTGATTGAGTTCTTGATTGTGCTGACTTCTTCATCCGAATACACAAATTCTTCTTGACTTCCCGCTGGAACAACGATTCGCAGTGTGTAACTGTCTTGCTTCGGATTTGTCAGAAAGCAGACCACAACAACTACACAGGCAATCACTGCAAGAATGATAATCCAAAACGCAGGTTTCTTATAATTCATCACGGATTTCACACGCTCCTTTACACCTACCTCACCAAAGGCAAGAGGACAGGCGGCAATCATACGACGATTTACGCTGCAAGCCACAAGTGCTTGGGTATAATCTGCTCTCTGTTCATTTCCGAGTTCCTTGATAACCTTTTCATCACAGGCAAGCTCGATGTCACGACACAGCAGAACATAAGCCAGCCACATCAAAGGATTGAACCAGTGAATTGTCAGCAGGAGAAAACCAAGAGGTTTCCACCAATGGTCTTTGCGGCGAATGTGTGCTTGTTCATGGGCAACAACGTGTTCCATATCCTGCTCATCCATTTTGAACGGCAGATAGATTTTCGGCTTGATGATGCCCAAGACAAACGGAGAACCGACATTCTCACTTTGGAAAATATTGTCCTCGTAGCGAACGGCAGTATCCACCTTACGGCGCAGACGCCAGTAACTGATGGCTGTATATAATGCCAGTGCAATCATGCCGAAAATCCAAATATATTCATAGATACCAATGGTAATCTGCAACGGATTTGCACTTGCGCCAGCCATCGGAGTGTTAGATTGGCCGATAATAGGATTGACTGCGTTGTTTATTGCATTTATACCGCTATTGATGGTTGGTGTAGTATCCATTCCAATGTCCAGAGGAATGGTTTCTGCACTTGGAATCAGACTCAATGCACTCTCAAAAGAGAATGGGCAAACCAATCTGACAGCTACAATACCCCAAAGTAGAACATTGACCCATTTGGGAGCTTTCTTCAAAACAAGCCTGAGTATCAGCACAGCCAGGATAAGCCAGCTTGCCGATATGCTCATGTTGATAATTTTCAAAAAGAGTTCGTTCATTGTGAACCTCCTTTCCTGATGCGGTCGATCATGCGCTGTACCTCATCAAGCTCATCTTCGGACATAGCCTGATGCTTTGTAAAAGCAGCGATAAAGGCAGGCAGAGAACCCTCGAATTTCTTCTCAACCAGTTCATCGATCTCACACGCCTGGGCTTCATCTTTGGAAACGAGAGAAGTAACAGTGCCATTGTCGTTCTTCAGCACACCACGCTCTCCAAGACGCTTGATAACGGTATAAGTCGTAGTTCTTTTCCATCCGAGTTGATCCTGGCACAGCTTTACAAGCTGGGTAGCAGTAACCGGCTCATGCTCCCACATAATCAAACAAAAACGATATTCACTTTCGTGAATCTTCGGAAAATCCATATTCACGCCCTCCTTGTCTATACCGTTAGACTTCATATATAGTCTACAACATTAGACAATCAAAATCAATAGCGTTCACAGAGAAGATACAAAAAATTGCCCGCAGAATTTCTCCCACGGGCAAAGTGTTGGTTAACTATCAAGCGGTTTGTATTCAGTTACAGTTTTCAAATAGGTTTCGGGATCACCGTTCAATATCAAGTCTGCATATCCAATCGGATCATTGTAGATCAGATAGTCCAATTCTGACCGCTGATACATATTATCGGCAACCTCATTCTCCACGGCGATGGTATCAATGGCAATCATACTGCCATCTAAGAATTTCAGTTCCACACAGGCATTATCCATGTTGAACTCACAAGAAATCAATCTATCCATAAGAAACCTCCATTTTGCTGGATGTTAGATCATCCCAAAATATTTGAATGCTTCTCGGATTGCTTTCTCTTTTTCCGGCGGGCATTGTGGCTGTCTGGAATCCTCAGCCTTCGGCAGATTGTAGTTTTTGCCTACTTCAATCCCACATTTCCGTTTGATCTGTGAGATATAGAGGTTGGACACCTTTAACCCGGTATGCTCCAAAACATACTCCTTGATCTGCGGATAGGTTGCTCCATCTTGGAACTCCGACATATCCATATCTTCCAAAGAGAACTCAACCCGAATCTTTTTCGAGTCGACCTCGCCCTTGGAAAGCAAGACAATGGTTTCTATATTCCCCGTACAAGGAAACATATCCACGCAGCAAGCCCTCTCCACCTGATACCCGCTCTCCAAAAGCGCCTCCAGATCCCTCACCAGACTGGTAGCCTTACAGGAAATATACACCATCCTCTCCACCCCAAACTCCATGATCCTCTTAAGGGCCTTAGGATGGACCCCGTCCCTGGGCGGATCCAGCACGATCAGATCCGGCTTTTCCTCCAGCTCCTCCACGACCTTCATCACATCCCCGGCAATAAACCGACAGGTATTAAGGCCATTCATGGACGCGTTCTCCCTGGCAGCTTCCACCGCCTCCTCCACGATCTCCACGCCCACCACCGTTTTCGCCACAGGTGCCAGGATCTGGGCGATGGTCCCGGTACCGCTGTAAAGGTCGAAGATCACTTTCCCCTTCGTGTCCCCCACATACTCCCTCACGGTCTGATAGAGAACCTCCGCCCCCAAAGAGTTGGTCTGAAAAAAGGAAAATGGCGAGATCTTAAACCGCAGCCCCAAAAGCTCCTCATAAAAAAAATCTTTTCCAGACAGCACCGTGGTCCCATCGCTTTGCACCACATCCGCCAGACTGTCATTTCGAATATGGAGAATACCCGCAAATGTCCCCTCAATAGGAAGGTTTTTCATCACTTCCACCCACCCGTCCAGCAGCTCCTTCTCCTCCATGCCCCTATCCTCCAAAAATCCCGTCTGTCCCGAAGTCACAAGAGCCGCCAGGATCTCCCCGGTCTTCATAGCCCTGCGGACCAGAAGATGGCGCAGATACCCTTCATGCCGCAGTTTCTTATAAAAAGGGACCTGCCTTTCCGAGAAATATTCCCTGGTGGATGCAAGAATCCGGGTAAAATCCATGTGGGTTATGCGGCAAAAATCCGCGTTGACCACATCGTGAAAGCTGCCTCTTCTGTGCATCCCCAGGGCCAGCGGTCCGCCCTTTACCTCATCCCCAAAAGAAAATTCCATCTTGTTGCGGTATCCCTCCCAGACAGGACTTGGCTTTATCTCCTCCACCTGCCCCACCAGGGCCTTTACCTGCTCCTCCTTGATCCGAAGCTGGTCACTGTATGGGATACTCTGCATCAGACATCCCCCGCACACGCCAAAATGAGGACAGCGGTTCTTTGCGGTTTCCAGAGGCGATTCCCTCTCCACCTTTAACACGCGCCCCTCACACCGCCCGTTCCTCTTTTTATTCACAACAAATGTGATCTCCTGGCCTGGAAGCCCATTTTTTACAATAGCCTTCTCGCCCTCTATGTAAATGATCCCCCGGTTGGGGAACTCCATCCTTTCAACAATCCCTGTATAAATCTGCCCTTTTTTCACCTGCGATCCCTTCCTGTCAACATCTGTCTTCTTAAGAAAAGGGATATTGCCACTCGCAACATCCCTTTGGTGTTTCCTTTTATTCGTCTAAATTATTCCTCTGTCTTTGGCTCTTTCTCAGTCTCATCCTCGAAAAAGTCGTCGTCAAAGTCATCATCAAAATCGTCCTCGAAATCCTCCAGATAATCCGGTGTAAAGAAACGATATACCGCATACGCGATCGCCGCAATGGCCGCTACAGCTCCGATTATGGCAAGCGCCCACAGAACGCCGTTTTTCTTCTTGTCCTCCTCCTCTTTTCTGTGGAGAAACTCGTTCAGCCTTGTAGAGTTCATGATGTCCTCCATGCGATTCATGGCATCCTTGCCCATGTGGTCAAATTTATTCATTGTCCGATCCTTCCTTTCCTGGCTATCCTTTTTTTGTGCTGCCTGCTGTTTTTGGGGGTCTTCGCGCTTCCTGCTGCTTTGCAGTACACCGTTCGTTTTGGCTGCCCTGCATCTCTCACGGACGTCTTCGCTCCGGTCCGCGCCTTACAGGTGTCACTGGCCTCCGGCGCCGCCCTATGAAAAAAACAGCCGTGTATCTGCCTACATACCAGCACAACGCAGCTTTGCGGCTATACTTTTCGCACTGCTCATTGCCTACGTGTATATTATACCACCATTTCCATGAATTTACTATCTTATTTTTCCCAATTAACGAAAATTTTATTCTCTAAAACCAAATCTCGAACAATAAAGAACGATTTCTTGGGCAGAATGGCAAAATAACTAAATTAAGATGTATTGTTTAGTGAGCAATGAGGCGAGGGTAGTCGTGATGCCAGTCAGAGACGGGAAGGATGGTCCTGACCAGCGCCAAATTTTAATAATACAAGTAAAAATCCCGGAAAATATGGTCTTTCTATGGTTTTCCGTATGTTGTAAAGCAAGCTGCGGAGTATCAGTAAGTATATACGAGCATAAAAACCCGAATACCCTAATCTACGAAAGCCATGAAAAGCAGCTATTTTTTCACTGCAAAGTTGCGGCAGCGTCCCCAAGAGCCTATGCCACTCCCTCTCACTCCTCTTTCACCAACCGCGCAAACGAAGCAAACATCTTCTTAACCCCCACCCTATCAAAATTCACCGTCACCTCAAAATCCTTAGCCCCATCCTTGATATTTTCCACAACCCCGGCCCCGAATTTTGTGCTGACCACCCGGTCGCCCACCTTGTAATCCAAAGATTTCGCCTTTTCCACCGAAAAACTCTTCCCGAATCCCGGCGAACTTTTCGGCCCGCTCTGTGACGCATAGGGGTTAAATCCCGGCTGAAAGCTGTTGCCTCCGCTTGCTCTGCCAAGCCCACGGCCGCCTCTCGTCCTGCCACCTGCACCAGGACTTTTATCTCCCCCGTCTGCTGCAACATTGGTCTTCCCGGACCCATGCTCCGCTTTGCTCCCCTCCTCATTCCAGGGAAGTCCGTCCTCCTGCCAGCCTTCATCCGGGTCTTTCCCCCCTGCCGAACTTCCTGCGCCTCTCTGCAGCCTTCCCAAAAGTTCATTGGGGATCTCCTCCACAAATCGGCTGGTGCGGCTGTAGCGTGTCTCCCCGTTTATCATCCGCGCCCTGGCCCCTGTCAGCATAAGATGCTTTTTCGCCCGGGTCATGCCCACATAGCACAGACGGCGCTCCTCCTCCATGTCGCCCTCCTCGCCGGACATGATAGACATGTAGCTGGGAAACAGCCCCTCCTCCATGCCGCTTAAGTAAACATGTTCAAACTCCAGACCTTTTGCGCTGTGAAGAGTCATAAGAGTCAACTTCCGCTCCGACTGGTCCAGGGCGTCCACATCAGCCACCAGGGAAACCTCCTCCAAAAACTCCTCCAGCGTAGGATTCTCGGTCTCCTGCCAGTAGCTGACAGCCTTGCTGATCAGCTCATTGATATTTTCCAGACGGCTCTCCGCCTCCACGTCGCCCTCAGCTTCCAGCTCCGTCTTATACCCGGTGTCGGTGAGAATATCCTCCATAAGCTGTTTCAGGGTATAGCCCTCCCCTTTTAGCCGCCCCCGAAACTCCTCGATCAGGTCCGTAAACCGGCCGATCTTCTCCGCCGCCTTGCCAAGCCCCGGAATCACCCTGGCCCGGCACATGGCGTCATAGAGGCTGTAGCCGTTGGCAGAGGCGAAAACAGTCACCTTTCCCATAGATGCCGCCCCGATCCCCCGCTTTGGCACATTGACGATGCGATTCACCGCCAGGTCGTCCTTTCCATTAGAAATGGTCTTCAGATAGCACAAAATGTCCTTGATCTCTTTCCTCTGGTAGAAATTCACCCCTCCAACCAGCCGGTAGGGAACATTGAACCGGATACACTGCTCCTCCAACACCCTGGACTGGGCGTTGGTTCTGTAGAGCACCGTGCAGTCCTCATAGGCATAGCCCTTGGACAGAATATTGCGCAGGATAAACTCCGCCTCGTCCCCTGCCTGGTCAAATTGCCGGTATCCCAGGCTGTCTCCCCGTTCATTGGCTGTCCACAGGGTCTTGTCCTTCCGCCCCTGGTTATTTTTGATCACCTCATTGGCCCCGTCCAGGATATTCTGGGTGGACCGGTAATTCTGCTCCAGTTTAATAACCCTTGCCCCTGGGAAAGAATCCTCAAAATTTAAGATATTCCGGATATCCGCCCCCCGAAACTTGTAAATAGACTGATCGTCGTCGCCCACCACGCAGAGATTCTTATACTTATCTGCCAGCAGCCGCACCAGCTCGAACTGGGCCTTGTTGGTATCCTGGTACTCGTCGATCATGATATAGCGGAATCGCTCCTGGTAATAGTCCAGCACCTGGGGCTGCCCCCGAAAAAGCTCCACCGTCTTCACGATCAGGTCGTCAAAATCCAGGGCATTGTTGCGCTTTAAAAACTTCTGGTACTCCTCATAGATCTTTGCCA
The DNA here is from genome assembly GCA_910588505.1 of uncultured Hungatella sp. Lineage (GTDB taxonomy): Bacteria > Bacillota > Clostridia > Lachnospirales > Lachnospiraceae > UBA3402. The sequence goes on from CAJUPQ010000025.1 coordinate 9,463, forward strand.
CGGTCTCGTCATACACGCTTCCCGATGCCAGCTTCATGTACTCCGCCGGCGTGATCAGCTGGTCCTTGGCCCTGGAGATCTCCGACATCACCACCCGCTCCTTGTACATCCTCCGGTCCACATCCATGGCCTTGTACACCTGCTTTATGGCTGTCTTCTGGTCATCTGTGTCATAGATGCTGAAGTTGGTCTCATACTCCAGAAAGTCGATGTGCCTCCGAAGGATCCTGACGCAGGTGGAATGGAAAGTGCTGACCCACACGCTGTCCGCCCCAAACTCCACCTGCCGGTCCACCCTCTCCCGCATTTCCCCTGCCGCCTTGTTGGTAAATGTAATGGCCATAATGTTCCACGGCTTCACCTGCTTCTCCTCGATCAGATAGGCGATCCTGTGAGTCAAAACCCTGGTCTTGCCCGAACCGGCCCCGGCCAGCACCAAAAGAGGTCCCTCGGTGCAGAAAACAGCCTCCCTCTGCATGGGATTAAGCATCTCGTATTTATCCATTCTCCTACCGCCTTTTCTCCTGTTTTGCAATCATGTTCTATGGTCCTACCTCAAAAAGGCCCTGCTCCCGCAGGACCCTTTCTTCACACCTTCACAGCCTTTGTATCCACTGTCGGCCTCTCATCCGGCCTGCTTTGACTCCTCATAAGCCTGCCGCACCACCCGGGCCAGCTGATCCGCGCAGGAAGTGTTCTTCCTTCCGCAGAGATTGCCGATAAAATACCCCTCGATCTGCTCCACGGTCATCCCGTCAATGACCTTGCAGATGGCCTTCAGATTGCCGTTGCATCCGTTGGTGAACACCACATTAGTCACCACATTGTCATTGAGATCAAAACAGATCTTGCTGGAACACACACCCTTAGGCGTCATCTCATATCTCATGGGGCTTACCTCCTGTCTGATATCCTGCCTTACTTCTTGCAGTAAGCAACCGCCTCGATCTCAACCAGCGCACCCTTTGGAAGGGCAGCCACCTCAAAGGCGGCCCTTGCCGGGTAATCGCCCTCAAAGAACGTCCCGTACACTTCATTCATAGCCCCAAAATCGCTGATATGCTGCAAAAGCACCGTGGTCTTCACCACATCCTCCATACCCAGACCCTGGCTCTCCAGGATGGCTTTTATGTTAGTCAGGGACTGCTTTGTCTGGCTGGCAATATCCGCCCCCGCAAACTCCCCCGTAGCCGGGTCGATCGGCAACTGCCCGGACACAAACACCACATCCCCAGCCTGAACCGCCTGGGAATAAGGACCGATGGCTGACGGCGCGTTGGTAGTCGCATATACTTTTTTCATGATCACATTCTCCTCTTCTATGTCTGATACTATATTTTTAAGGGGTGTCCCCTCTGATGTGCTACCTATTATATCGAATCGCTGACAGGATTTCAATCACTTTGTAACAGGAAGTTGCATAAATTCCGGGACATGGCAGGTATTTCCTCAAAAATAGGGTCCAATGCCATCCCTTTTATCTACCCCGCCTCAACTGTCACCTGTCCTCTCAAAATCCCCTGACAATCCCGCTTCATGGGAACCGGCCTATGTACAAACGGGATACGCTGCCAGCATCCTCCCTCCGATTTCTATAAATCCCGGTTCCATCAGTTCTTCCATAATAAATTCTCTTTTGCTCTTCCCCATATCCCTACTCCTGTATCACATAGGCCTCAACCATGATCCGGTCAAGGGCATTATTGAACGTCCAAACCTCAAAACCATGCTCCCCACATGTTAACTGCTCCACCTCGGTACATCCTTTGGCCCTGGATCTTAGCTGGTATACCTTGATCTGTTCCCGGCTCAATAAATCGTCAGAGCCATAACCCAGCCGCCTGCACAGCTCCTCCCTGTTCTCCCTCTCTGACAGGCTGATCATGTTGTTCATATGCTGTAAAATAATATCGCTGTGGGTAGTAACCGTCATATCAACCTGACCATTGACCAGCTGACAGATCACTCTGGCCATCTTCTGCATCACACAGACCATAACATGTTCATCTGTATGATCTATCCTCTCCCAGATTATTTTGGAAACTGTATACTCAACCCCACCTCGGCTGCCTGGGCCGTGCTGCTGCCCTGTGTCCGCGCGGACTCTATCTCGGCAGCTTCAATCTTACCGTATCCTGTCACCTTTAATTTCCAATGCAATCTCCCAGCCCCTTCCGCCTTCATGGCCTTTAAGCCCCCTTCTTCTCACCCCCGCCTCTCCCCAATCACCTCCAGATACCGCCTAAGGGCGTCCTGCCAGGAAGGCATAGGCTCAAATCCCATGTCCCGAAGCTTAGACTTATCCATCCTGCTGTTCATAGGCCGCTTAGCCCTGGCCGGGTACATGTCGCTGCTGACCGGGCTCACCTTCACCTGGATGCCCGCCTCCTTAAAGATCTCACAGGCAAACTCATACCAGCTGCACAGCCCCTCATTGGTGGCGTGGTAGCGGCCGTATTTCTCCGTCTCCACCATGTCCACAAGAAGCCTTGCAAGGTCATAAGTGTAGGTGGGGGACCCGATCTGATCATCCACCACAGTCAGGCTGTCCCTGGTCTTCCCCAGGTTCAGCATGGTCTTTATAAAATTCTTGCCATTAACCCCAAACACCCAGGCAATGCGCACGATAAAATATTTCTCAAGGGTCTCCACCGCCAGCTCGCCCTCATACTTGGTCTGGCCGTAGACGTTAAGCGGCTCCCGCTCATCATCCGGCTCCCAGGGTCTTTCCCCCTGGCCGTTGAACACATAATCCGTGCTGATGTACATAAGCTTGCAGTCCAGATCCCGGCACACGCTCACAATATGCTCAGTGCCCTTTGCATTGACCAGACGGCACAGCTCCTCATGGTCCTCCGCCGCGTCCACCGCCGTATAGGCCGCACAGTGTACCACAGCCTCCGGCGCCGCCTGGGTGACGACGCGCCTCACGGCCTCCTGATCCGTGATATCCATATTGTCAATGTCTACGCCGACAGCTGTGTGGCCCCTTTTCTCCAGCTCCTTTATCACATCATGCCCAAGCTGCCCCTTCACGCCTGTTACCAATACTTTCATGCTCTTTATTCTCCATATCCGATTTTATGTCCCGTCAGTTTTTTGTGCTCCGTGATCTTTCCCCGGACCACCGCCCATTGACGGCCCGTTTTGTCCTTACTCCAGTCTCTCCCCGTACATCTTTTCAAAATAGTTTGTGTACTCCCCAGAGATGATGTGCTCCCACCACTCCCGGTTATCCAGATACCACTGAATGGTCTGTTCAATGCCCGTGTCAAAATTGTACGTGGGCCTCCACCCCAGCTCCGTCTCCAGCTTTGTCGGGTCAATGGCATACCGCATGTCGTGGCCCGGACGGTCGGTGACAAACCGGATCAGGCTCTCCGGCTTGTGAAGACTCTTAAGAATGGTCTTTACCACCTCCAGGTTAGTCTTCTCATTGTGGCCGCCCACATTGTACACCTCTCCCACCCGACCCTTGTGAAGGATCAGGTCAATAGCCTGGCAGTGGTCCTCTACATGGAGCCAGTCCCTGACATTTTCCCCCTTCCCGTACACCGGAAGTTCTTCGTCAGCCAAAGCCCGGCTGATGATCAGAGGGATCAATTTCTCCGGAAAATGGTAAGGCCCGTAGTTGTTAGAGCACCTGGAAATAGTCACCGGAAGCCCGTAGGTCCTGTAATAGGCCAGTACAAACAGATCCGCGCTGGCCTTGGAGGAACTGTAGGGGCTTGAGGTGTGGATGGGCGTATCCTCCGTAAAAAACAGATCCGGCCTGTCCAGAGGCAGATCCCCGTAGACCTCGTCCGTAGATACCTGGTGATACCGCTTCACCCCCCAGGTCCTGGAAGCGTCCAAAAGCACCCTGGTCCCCATAACATTGGTCTGCACAAAGATGCCCGGGTCTGTGATAGACCGGTCCACATGGCTCTCCGCCGCGAAATTCACCACCATGTCAAACCGCTCCCTCTCAAACAGATCCATAATAAAGGGCTCGTCGGCAATATCCCCTTTGACAAACTTATAATTAGGCTCATGTTCCACGGGCTTTAAGGTCTCCAGATTCCCCGCGTAGGTCAAAAGGTCCAGATTCACGATCTCATACTCCGGATACTTCTTTACCATATGATGAACAAAATTGCCGCCGATAAACCCGGCTCCGCCTGTAACTAAAATCTTCATGATGATCTCCTCCGTCTTCTATCTTACCTTCAATCTTACCAGATGAAACACATTCAGACTGAACGTGTTCAAACTTATATTCCCTAATCCGTTTCTTATTGCCCCTCACAGCCTGACTGTCAGCTGTCAATAAATTTTCCCGCCAGCACGTCCAGCAGATACTGGCCGTATTGGTTCTTTTTCAGAGGCTCAATATTCTCCAAAAGCTGGTCTTTTGTGATCCAGCGGTTTAAGTAGGCGATCTCCTCCAGACACCCCAGTTTCCGGTGCTGGTGGGACTCCATAGTCCGCACAAAGTTGGTGGCGTCCACCAGAGATTCGTGAGTCCCCGTATCCAGCCAGGTAAAGCCCTGACCTAAAAGCTCCACCTCCAGTTTTCCGTCTTCCAGATAGATCCTGTTCAAATCTGTGATCTCCAGCTCGCCGCGGGCGGAAGGCTTTAAGTTCCTGGCATACTCTGCCACCCGGTTGTCGTAAAAATAAAGGCCGGTGACACAGTAGTTGGACTTTGGCTCTGCCGGCTTTTCCTCAATGGAAATGGCCTTGCCGTCAGAATCAAACTCCACAATGCCGAACCGCTCCGGGTCATCGACATAGTAGCCGAACACTGTGGCCCCCTCCTGCTTGTTGGCGGCCCGCAGAAGCCTTTTTTTCAGCCCGTGGCCCGCAAAAATATTGTCCCCAAGGATCATAGCCACATGATCCCCGCCAATAAAGTCCGCCCCGATGATAAACGCCTGCGCCAGCCCGTCGGGAGACGGCTGCACCGCGTAGCTAAGGCTGATCCCAAACTGATGCCCGTCCCCCAGAAGGTGTTCAAACCTTGGAGTATCCTCCGGCGTGGAGATAATCAGGATCTCCCGGATCCCCGCGCTCATAAGCACGGACAGCGGATAGTAGATCATAGGTTTATCGTAAATGGGAAGCAGCTGCTTGGATGTAACCGTAGTCAACGGATAAAGCCTGGTCCCCGACCCGCCGGCCAAAATAATACCCTTCATAGTATGTCCTCCAATTCTCTTGTTTAGACACATTATAAAGGGTTACGTTACGTCACTGTCAAGGGGGTTTTTCTGTTTTTTGAAATATTTTATTCCGTTAGATTTCGTTTATGGGGGAGTTGAATTAGTGTATAATTGAGTGAGCAAAAGGGGCGGAGGTTGTCGTGGAGCCAGTAGGGAGCGAAGGGAGGCTGTGTGCCGTTTGGGTTCAGATATGCCAAGCATTCCGCTTTAAGGGCTCATCGGAATGCCTGACATATCTGAACCCGGACGGGACATCTCTCCTTCTCTGACTGGCATCACGACAACCTCCGCCCTTTGCTCACTCAATAATACCCCCAAATTCCGCTCCCCCGGTACAGCCATTTCGCCATACCACCCCCCGCCTATGTTCCGCACACAAACATCCCTGCCATCTTGGTGATCCTGATTCCGCCTTTCTCCTCGATCTTCCGCTCCAGGAACCGTTTAAACTCCTTCTGCCGATTGCCCAGTATCTCCCCCTGATTTCCGTGGCAGGACATAATATAGTCTAACAGAGGTTCCGCCTGGTCAACCAGAAGATAATCCTCATACATCACCTTCTCCACTTTTTGAAACACCTTTTCCAGGATCCCCTGTCCGTTTTCCAGGCCAAACAGCTCATACAGGGCCACGTCCGACAGCGCGATCCTCGGGTCAAACTCCTGGACCAGCAGGGTGATCTCCCTCATATGCTCCTTCCCGTAAGCGCTGCAGTAGAATCCCCCGCCATTTTTAAGCACCCGCCGGATCTCCTCCAGAGCCTGATAAATATCTTTTACATAAAACAGCACATGGTTGGCAATCACCCCGTCAAACATCTGGTCTCCATAGGAAAGCTTCTGGCAGTCCTCAGTCTGAAAGATCAGCTCTGTCCGCCCGCTTTTTTTCAGGATCTCCGCCGCGTCCTCCACCATGCCGGAAGAGATATCCGTCACATAGATCTCCTTATCTTTTATCATGTCAATGGGAACCTGCTGCCATAGCTGCCCGTTTCCGCATCCCACCTCCAGAACCCGCTCCATCTGTTCAAATGGTATCTGCCCCGCGATCCATGAAAACCATGGAACCGGATTGCGGGAAAAACGCCGGTGCAGCTGGATCCTGGCATTGATGTTCACGGAATTTTTGTACTGCTCCACCACCGCGTGCTCCATGTTGGTGATGTGGATCAGATTCAAAATGTCATTCCAGTCAATGGCCCCTGACGCCTCCGCCATGCGGGCGGTATCATCAAGAGTCCGCTCCATCATCTCCAGGTGCCGGATCCTCTTCCGTATCAGCTCTTTCTGCAGCTTTAGGGAGTGGGTCATGTCCTCCCTGCCCTCATGGATGGTCAGGGCCATGATCTCCTCCAGGGAAAATCCCAGATACTTCAAACACAGGATCCTCTGGAGACGGCCAAAATCCTCATCTGTGTACAGCCGATACCCAGCCTCGCTCACTTTGCTGGGCTTTAAGATCCCCTGCTTGTCGTAAAACCGGATGGTGCGGATAGTCACCTTGGCTTTTCTGGCAAATTCCCCTGAAGTGTAGTAGCCGCCGCTCACGCATCCTCCAAAAGCCTTAACCCGGCCGTGCTGGTAACTGGCAAAGAGAAGATAATGGCCTTGGCCCCCATCCCGGCCTTGCTCATGACCTCCCTCATGATCTCCGACCTCTGGCCGGTCTTGGACACAATAAAGATGATCTCCTTCTCCGAGGCCAGAGACACGCCGAAAAAGCTTTCCGCCCGCTCCATCCTGGTCCCCCCGGCATGGATCACCGTGCCTCCTCCCGCCCCCGCGCTCTTGGCCGCGTCCATAACCATGTTTCTGTACCCCTGATTGGCGATGACCACTAAAAGCTCATGGCTGGTATCCTTCAATGTCCCTTCCTCCTTCACAAAATCCTGATGCTCTGTAAGAAACTTGATCTCTCTCCTGCCTCCGATGCTGGACAGGGGCACAAGAAAAGTGATCCCCATGCCAGGCACGTCAATGCGGAACCGCTTCTGCAGCCCCCGCTTCACTGTCTTCCAGGTCTCCTCTGTGACCATCCCGAACATGACGGCCTTCTCCGCCGATTCCAGCCCGAAATAATCCATCACCTCGCTGGCGGCTGTCCCCCGCCCCAGGCTGACCAGGTTCACCGTCACTCCTTCTTCCTTATAAAATCCCAGAAAATTAGGCAGCATGTTCCGGTTCGTAATGGTCGTCATCATATAAAGCTCGCTCATTTCCATGCCCCTTACAGTTCAATAATATCGTAATCACCAAATGTTTCCAGCCCGGAATCTGTCCGGGCAATCCCCGCCCCGGCCAGAGTACGCCGGGTCTGCAGCTGATAGAAGACCTCCAGAGCCTGGATAGTGACAAGAGACGTCATAGCCACCATGGCCACCACCCCGAAAGCGTCCCGCACCAGGTTGTCTCCCACCGCCTGACAGGCCCCCATGGCAAATGGCAGGAGAAAAGCAGCCGTCATAGGCCCCGACGCCACCCCGCCTGAGTCAACGGCCACCGCCAGAAAATCCCCCGACACCAGAAACGCCAGCCCCGAAGCCCCCGCGTACAGCACCAGCAGCATAGGCGCCAGAGCGATGCCAAAGAGTATGCGCACCAGAGCCACCACCAGAAAGATCCCCACAGCCACGGACAAGATCAGCGTCATATTGGGGATGGACGGCACCGGCGCAACGCCAAAACACAAAAGAAGCACGATCCCCACCACAGGCAGAACCGCCTTAAACGCCTCCTCCAGTTTCTCGTAAAGCTTTGGTTTTAATTGTCTCAAATGCGTCTCCTCCTTGCTGTGTTTTGTTATGGAGCTGCAAATTATCTCCTATTATACATGACTCGGGGGGGGGAATCGAAAGGGAATGCGTTGTTAAGTTTTTGTTAATATTCTGGCTTTCTCTCTTCAACAGATACAAAGCTGCACAGACTTCCACAATCCATCTTTTATTGGCATCATGTCAGTCTGATATTGATTTATATCGCCGCCTCTACAATTACAAGCATACGACAAAATCTTATCATACTATCCGTACTTCCGCCTCCAAAATATTTTCTCAAAAATTTCACAAACTGTTCACCTACAACATTTGAATATGTCTTACCCTCAAAATAAGAAAGAATCGTCTCCATTTCCGTCATTCCAGATTGAAAGCAATACACGATCTCCGCACACACATCAATAATCGAATATGTAAATCTTTCCCCATTTAAATCAAATCTGTCAATGTGATTTTGGACAATAAATTTATCAATATTATTTCCACCCACAATATCTGGTTCATATATATGTTTTAAAAGGCTATATACAATATCATATTGAACATCATTACGTTTGGTCCCCTGCGGCTGTAAAATAATGGCATTCTTTTGAATGTATTCCTCTCTTACCTTTCTATAAACATCACACATTTCTGTACAGTCTTTTGGACACCCCATACCAGGATCATACTTACTAAAATCTATTTTATAAACCCGTTTCTTATACTCTTCATTACATTTTACACATGATAATGCAAGATTATATTTACAATGCTCTAAAAAAGTATGCTTCTCTTTCTGATTAATATTCCCCTCTTTATCTACAGAATGTTCTATCTGCACAATCCTGTCCTGATCCTGAGTTAGTTGTTTTCCACAATACATGCAATATCCCTTTGAAGCAGCCAATAACAGTTCCCTCAATTTTCCCTTACTGTTTCCGCTGTAATATTTTCGATTCTCCTTCGGATAAGCAACATTAAAATGGGTTGGCAGCTTTATCTTCATTACTTAACACCTCTTCTATATAACTATAGACTATCTTTTCTTTTGTGCTTAACATCTGATAGTCCAATTTCCGGAACTTATCTAAACTTTCTTTTCTAATAGTTTTTTTCTTAACAATATCAGAAACACACTGATTGAGCAGCCACTCACTTTCCCTCACATCTCCAATATATTTACTTCTTATCCTGTGAATCTCTCCCAACTGTGTTATATTATCAGAATCTAAGATGAGTACTGTTCCGTTCCTCATATCTGTCCCATAAGAATTATTGAATAAGATTACATCCATCCCCTGGATGTTAACCAGAGTTTCCGCATTGTGAATAACAAAAATAAACCGGATCCTTTTATATTTCTCCTGTAATTGTCCAATAAACTTTATCATATTATCCGAATCAAAGTGGCTGTCAAACTCATCAATTATAACAACCCCGCAATCCATCTCATTTGCATAATCCGTTTCCATGAGTATCCTCATCTTCGCAGACTCGCTGTTGGACAGTTCTTCTATATTGTAACTATCGTTTATACGTATCGTTGTACTTCCGCCGATCATGCTGTCAACAGAGTCTTTCTTAGAAAGATGAATATCCATAAATTTACCAAAAAGCATATTATATTTATCCAAATCGGAAAGCAACTCAGAAAATGTGACAACGCCGCCGGAATAATGCTCATCAAAAATATCTTTCTTAGTAAAAAACGCCTTTTTCATCCTGGACTTTAAAATATCCTCTATTGTAAAATCTTTATATCCGACCAAAGCAAGATTGTCCGTACTTTCTATCACATTTCTGTTCTGGGGATCAATATAATAAAAATCTTTTCTGTTGTCCTTCACTGCTTTATTAAGCAAACCCTTTACCAGCTGTGTCTTCCCTAGAGAATTATTTCCCACAATAAGCATACTACCATGTTCAAAAAATCTTTTCCTTCCTATTATAGCATCATAAATTCCCTTCGTTATCTCTTGCAGATTATACATAGTATCGTTCCTTTACCAGTTCATATGCTTTTGTCAATCTTGTCTCAACACTCCCTCGATTGGACAGAACATGCTCAAATTCCTCTTGCTCTTCCATCCCGCAGACCCAATTATAATCTAAATCAATGTCCCCCACTATATCAAGTTTACATACAGCCACAAATACAGCCTCAAATACAGCCTTATTGCACTTTCGATTATTCTTTCCAAATTTAAGCATGGAAAAATACTGATTCAATAATTCAATTTCCCCTTTTTCCTCTTCCTCCGTAAATCCCATACTTATATCTGAATAGCTTTCCATAATATTGGACCAGCTAAATGTCCCGTCCAGTTGTACAACAACTCTTTCCTCTTTAACTACTGTATAGTAATTTAAAGCCAATATTTTCAGCAGGATTTCCATATCCTTGGAGTAAGCACTTAACTTTCCATATATCTTTCTCCAGATAATGTTTGTCTCATTTAAATAGTATAAATCTTCGTAAAGTTTAGACTCCCAATAAATCCCATTCCTGATTTCCTGCGCTCCTAACAGTTTACCCCCGCTGTTGAGCAGTTTAAAGATATTCGCGTACGTTTTCTGTGGTTTTGAATCCCTGCTCTCAACAATTGTTATGTCAATCCTTCTTCTTAACAAAAACTCTTTTGAATCCTGATCGAATTGCTCAAACGATATATCCTTTTCCTCTCCATTTCCCCCCTTTATCACAAAATTAGTTGGAGCCAACCCGTGTTTCTCTTTTAATTGGGTCGTGATTTCCTTTATATCTCTTTTCAATCTTGTTATAGTTTCTTTTAATCTTTTCTTCTCATCTCTGGAACATCCCTTTTCTCCCAGCCTTGTCTCCTGTTCCTCCAACTCTGATTGACTGTCTGCCAGTTGACTGTTTAATGCGTACGCATCAGCAAAGTCAATCTTTTTTCTGTCAGAAGAATTATTACTGGTATAATATAGCCCATTAAAATATAAAAACATAGCCGTAGCCCTCTGCTGACCGTCAAGTAAAACCTGCTTTTTCCTGTCAACATAAAAATATAATGGAGGTATAGGAATATTCTTTATAATTGATAATGCCAGATATGCCACTTGATCCTTATTCCAGACGAACCTTCTCTGAAATTTGGGGATAATATAATACCCTGACCGCAAGGAGTTAATGATAGATTCTATCTGAAGACCATTGGTATAACACGAAATATTGGAATCAATAAGCTTATTTATATCATCGTCCAATTCCACAGTGATATCGTCATCTTCTCCTTCTTCCTGAAGCAAACCATTTTTATCTATAAACATTTCCTTCCCTCCTCATTTTAATATATCGATCAAAGACTGTGCAATCCTCAAGGCCTCTTCCTCTGTATTGCGAACCCCCAAAGAAATACGAATCGTTCCCCTCGCATACTCCAAAGGAACCTTCATCGCCCTTAAGACATGAGAAACCTGTGTCTTTGTGCCGTCACACGCAGATCCCGTAGAAACACAGATTCCTTTTAAGTCCAGCCTGTGCAGCAGTGTTTCTCCGTCCATTGTCCTAAAAGACAGACTCATGTTTCCAGGTATTCCTTTTCCTCCTCCGTTTCTGATAAAATCCACCCCGGATAACCTCAGTCTATCCAAGATCATACGCTCCAATCGCCCCAGATGTTCCCTAGCTTCCCCCAAAGCCAGACAATTCTTCCGCAAAGCCACAGCCATAGCAGCAATCGCCGCCACATTCTCTGTCCCCGCCCGATATTGCCTTTCCTGACTTCCTCCGTCCATAAAAGCAGATATTCCTGTCCCGTTTTTTATATAGAGAAACCCCACCCCTTTCGGTCCATTAAATTTATGGCCTGACGCAGACAGCATATCCACTCCCGCCTCTTGAACATTTATGGGGATATGTCCCACACCCTGGACGGCGTCTGTATGAAAACAACTTCCTCGTTGGCGCGCCGCTCGGGCCAGTTCCCTGATGGGCTGAATACTTCCAACTTCATTGTTAACATACATGATGGACACCAGTTTTGTTCTTTCTGATATGACGCTTTCCAAAGTCTCCAGACACACGATACCTTCCCTTGTTACCGGCAGATAGGAAACGCTTCTCCCTGCCCTCTCTAATGCTCTGCAGGAATTCAGTACCGCATGGTGCTCAATTGATGAGGTAATGACCTCGCCTTCACATCCCGCTCCCATTTTTATGGCCCAGTTATCACTTTCCGTACCTCCGGACGTAAAATAAATCTCTTCCGGCAATGCTCCTATACATTCAGCGATTGTCATCCTGGCATCCTTAAGCGCTCTACGGCTGGTCCTTGAAAAGGAATAGGGCTGGGAAGCATTTCCATACTCTTCTAACAAGAATGGCCTCATTGCCTCAAACGCATCCATATCCAACTTTGTTGTCGCCGCATTATCCGCATATATCATTCTTCCCACCTCACCTACAAAAACAGTTTGCAGCCTTCTTCCCTAAACTCTTCAATCTTTTCCAGAAGTTCTTCCGTTGTCGTATCCAGATACCCGGCCAGACAGTCCATACAATAAAATGTCTCTACTTTATTTCCCAAAAGCTTCTTATTGATGCCTACCGTATCCTTATTCAAGCCCTCTTTTCCACAGGCAACACACTTAATCTTCATATTCCAAATTCCTTACTGAAAAAGCCGGCACATCTTTGCCCTTGAATTCAATATCCAAAATCCCCAGCTGTCTTTTTATGATTCCACGCATCTTTCTTGCCGGACGCAGGCAGTAGCGCTGGAACTCTCTGATATCTACCTGCCCCGCCGAACGGATATGGGGAAATAAAAGTTTCAAATATGCCGTCGCGATCCTTTTGACTGCCTCTGTATCTCTGGTATCCGAATGTTCAGGTACACAGACCAGCTGGTCAACAATCGCCCGATAGCTGGCGTCATCCCGCAGCATATGCATGATCGTACAGAAATACTCCGAATTCAGCGCCCAGCCGCAGATCTTTAAGTCATCATGCATGCGCGGAATATCCCACCCTTTTATAAAACCGTGAAAACGGTCGATCAAAGCGCTTTCGTGAAAAGCTCTGGGCAATTCCGTGAACATGCTTTTATACTCATCCATATTATCTTTGCTGATATTCCCCAACAAAATAATCCCGGAATCCGCCGTTCCCTCATAGTTGCCTACCGTAAACACACCTGATTCCATGTACCCTTTCATAGCAGCGCGCATCTCATCAATATCCGTAAAAGAAATCGTCTGCACCTCATCCAGGGCAATAAAATCATTGCCGCACACAAGTCCCGGCGACCGTTTGCTGATATCATAAAATAGCTTTGCCCGGGACATCACACCGCCGGATGACAGCCAGCCGTATTTGCTCACTCTCCCGAACAGATACGATTTTCCCGTTCCCTTTGGCGCCAGTTCGATCAGATTTAACCTTTTTTCTACAAACGGAAGCAGTCTGGTCACCATAGCCAGTTTCTCACGGTCCTCTTCATACCCTGCGGCATTGTAATCCATTGCCCCCAGGATCACATCCATCCACTCTTTCGTAGTAAATTCCGCTCTGGCATCTTTATAGTAATCCAAATCTATGGTGTATGGGCAAAACTGCGTAAAACCGGTGAGCTTAATGCGGCCCAGAATCTTTAACTCCTCGCATGGCGCGCGATACCCAAGTTCTACCACTCCCCATGTCTCGGTGCCGTTTACCAGCGCGTCCTTGCACTCATACCACACATCCGGTTCTATGATCGTCTCCTTATTTGTCAATCCAAAATCTGGCAGAGAAAAAGAGATTTCTTTTGTCTTAATGTTAATATCCACAGAAATCTTTGTAAGAAATTTCACACGTTCATTTTCAATAATAACGCGATTTTTAATACTTGTCCACTGTTCCTTTTTGGGGAGATACTGACGGATAAATTCGGACACTTCCTCAATATTATAATTGCCCTCCTCATCCTCAAACTGTTTCAAAAGCCAATCCCGCAAAAAGGAGGGGAGGCTAAGGGCGGAAAAGAAATTGCTTTTCTTCAAATCTTTATATACCACCATCTCATCAAAACACTCCCGCAGCTTATCCACCATGCCAACCACCTCCTTACAACAATTTATTTACCTGCATCCCCTGTTTCCTGGCATAAAACACCAATCCGGAAGCCACCCTGTTATTGGAGGAATATACATCTATGGAATAACTCCCCTCTTTCCTTAAATCAGGCAGTTTCACCACAAAATTTTGTCCGTCGCCGCTGTGAGCATCGTAGGTTTTACCATTCATACAAACCGTAACATTCCCCAGCTTTGTCTTTGAGAAAAACTCAACTGCTCCATTCTTTTTCATGGTGTTAAATACAATCTCTCTGGAGCCTTCTTTTATATAAATCTCATATGCCTGATCCCGGTATGTGATCTCAATAATAGGCACCGTAACCTCTTCCAGGCTGGCTCCGCCATGTACCTCCACATTAGCTTTTCTGCCCCCTTTAAATCGGTCATAATTGGCCAATACCCAGAAACCATTAGATTCCGTGGCACAGAGCGGCTGTCCGTCCATTTCATCCTTCGGACAGCATCTTCCAGAATGTTCTCCCTTTGATTTCATGGTCCACTTATTTTCACTGCATTTAAGAACAGACAATCTACTGGAGCCGTGGTCAGAGATCATCACGGCGCGTTCACACTGCCCTCTCACAAGCTTTGTCTTTATGTTATCCAGAACGTTTTCAATAATCTCCAACTCGCGGATCAAATGGAAGGGCAACTTGTTTTTATTGAAGTCATAGTCTTTTTCCCCGTGATGTTTCATCTCATCTAAATCTTTTATGCCGTTTCGGTCAGGAATCAGCGTTGCGCCTCCCTCCTCAAACACGTCAATAAACTCTTTATTAAAGCAAGTGATTGACGGGAGTTCGCATTTACACACCGTCACATAGGCCTGCATCTCCTTCTCGTGGCATTTATCCAGAATAAATCCAAGGAACTCGACTCCCATTGCATCCATAAAATAAAGGTGGGTTCCTTTTTTCTCCACTGCTTCTATCTTCTCACTTCTGTGCGGGAGTAAAAGGTTATAATCTCTCTCCACTGCCTGCTTCTCCACAAGCGTTTCAAATTGCTGTAAAAGTTTATTAATAACCTTCTGATACTTGTACTCCTGGAAATAGCGATTCAACAGCTCATTCCTAAAATCATATGGCAATAAGTACGCATACAGCGGCGGATATATATGTTCCAGAATCCCCAGCAATTCTTCTCTGGAAAATTCAAGTCCATATACGTCTAAAAGACCAATGATCTGTTTTCGCTCCATATCCGTTGCATCGGTTAAATAATATAGTGCATATTTGCCCTTACATATCACAAAAGAACAATAGTCTGCCACTTCTTCCTGGGGATATCCGAAAGCCTTTACCGTATTCTTCCACTCATCAAACCGTTTCCAAAAATCCGCATCATTCCAATCAATATCCAGTAATCCACGAAAAACAGACCGGATAAATTCCTTTATGGAGTTTGACTTTTTAATTGCCGTCTGCAGGCACCAGCTGTTGGATGCGCCATACAGTTTCAGCGCGATAAAAAGAAGCCATCTCCTCTCCTCATCAAAAAATCTCCAATTTCCCACGGCTAATTCCAAATTATTGCAGTTTCCAAAAAGTTCATTTAAGAATGCAGCCCAGCTGTGATATTGAGATAAATACTTCATGGCATTCCCCCATAGTCTGTTTGTTCCAAAACTCTCCAGCAGATATTCTGTCTTTGAATCCATAGAACATAATACACAGAACGGACTGTGCTGCTCAACAATGTGATACAGAGACCTGGAATAGGAGGATTTTCTTTTTGATGTTCTTATATAAAAAGTGTCTTCTTCCTCCTCTTCAATCTTTGAAGACACATGTTCAATGCCGATGACTTCACACTTTCCTTCCGGAACCGGCACTTGAAGTGTCAAAAAAACCAGCTGTGGTTTTGGAGTCTTCTGGCCATAAACATCGTAGATAAGCCTTTTCTGCCGCACATCTGCTACCCCCAGATACTTCTCACACTGATAACAAATTACGACGATTTTACAGATTGCAGAGGATGTATGCAACAGTTGAGATATAAACTTTTTTACTTCATCCTCTCCCATCAGCATAAGATGGGTCGTAAAACCGTTGAGAAGTAAAGTCCCCTTTAAAGTCTTTATATCATTTAACAATTTATCTATCTTTGGATTGTCGTCCTCCCCCGCATAATCTTTTACCGATTTAAAGAGATTATCTCCTACCTGAAAGTGCTGCCGAAACTGCTTCATCTGGACAGTATTGCGAATATTAACAAATCGCGGCTGAGTATCCTCTTTACGAAGATATCTCTCCACATTTTCGATACACTCCTCTAATTTCAACGCAGTTCCCCCTTAATTGTTTTTGATGATCTCCATACCAACGATCATATTGTCACGGATCAGCTCTTTAAGGTATCTCTTCACATCAGTGATATCCATGCCATCAATCTTTTCCAGCGCTCTCTCACATCCCCCGCCATGATACTTATATTCTGCCATCTCTTTAAGACGTGTATCAATCTCCGGAAGCCCAAACCACTCGAAGGGTTCCGGCGTCATAACTTTATCTAAATAGTTCCTCACATCATCTACATCATCCAGCAGCACTGCATACGATTTTATGATATTTTTCTTAAAAGCCTTATCCCGCTCTTCCTTGTTGCTGAGCCTGTCAAAAAAATCTGCTTTTTCAAAGTATTCCAGAGTTCTTTCCACAGACGACCGGTCAGGCTGCTTCATACAGACGGCAGCAAATGCCTTTTTTGCGTCTGTTACCTCCTTCTCGGGCACCATACATAAAATTGGAGTTATATATTTTGTTGACCACTTTTTAGGATTTTCTGTCCCAGTCTTTTCTGTCCAATATTTTTTTAGTTTTGCCGCGCCCTTCTCACTGTCAAACCGCTTTATGGTCTCCTCAACTATATTTTGATAATAGTCTCTTTCCGACGTAAAAACTCCTAGGGGAAGCATGGAAAAAATCTCATGAATCTCCTCATCAGAATAGGGACTTAAGATGAAAGAGCAGGCTTTTTTGAAAATCCCTGTCTGATCATGGTAAAAATCTTTGAAACGCTCTCCCTTTACCGTAATCTCTTCCAAAAAACGCTTTCTCTGAGAGTCAAACATCTGTTCCGATTTTTTTACCATATACAGAAGCTCCATCATACCTGACAGTTCTTCCCAATTACTCTTTCCGTAGAGATAGGAAACGCGTATTCGATTGCAGCAGTTACTCCATTCTCTAACCGTATTGTCAAAATCTACGTTTTGGGGGAGAATACGGTTGCTGGCTTCAATGATCTCATATTCCAAGATCACCTCATCAATTTTGTCATCAGCCGTATCTTTGTTCCACACCCAATTGGCAGCGTCCGCATCAAATTTCCCCCTTAAGCGGTTGATATACTGGCCATTATCCCCAACCGATGACGCAAGCATAGGAAGCCTTCCATCCTTATAACCGGCCAGATAGGTCTGCATACCTTTCTTACAATTTTCTCTTGAGACCAAATTAGCCAGATCGTTTACGCTTAACGGATTCTCAAGACAGAGTTTTCCAATATCCATTGCGATATCGCTGTCCGTCTGAGATGTATTGTGATTATTTGCGATGTTGGTATACCCGTTAATGAGTTTTTCCACAATCTTCTTATCACTCTGCAACGGCACATCGTCTAGTATCGCCTCTAAACACCATACTGGAAACAGCAGTTCCTTCATTTTCTGACGGATACGTTCCCTGGTCTGCTCAATGGATGTACACAGACTTTTCTCAATGGCAAATATGGAGGAAGACGCACGGTTAAAAGATTTCTCCTCTTCTGTCATAGCCACAATAAACTTATCTTTATAGCGGGGGATTGGTGTTGTCGTATGCTTGAGTATTTCTGCTACCATCTCTTTTAATTTGCCCACGGACATCACATCATTTGTAAGTCCATCACTCCAGCTGTAAGTGCTGACAGCATATTCTTTGAGAACAAACCCCATTACAAAGGCGGTCAGATTACAGGGCATAAAACCATAGGGGCTTTCTTTCAGTAAGCGATAGATTCTCTCTATGGACACTCTCCCATCCCTGTCAAACGCGTCTTTTATCACTTTCTCAACAGCTATCTTGATTCTGGAGATCAGCGTATAAGGTTCATCTTTCCAATACTGTTCATGCTCCCACGCATACCTGCCGATATAATTCTCTAGTTTTGTGTTTTCATTTTGGGATTTATACTGTCCCTGGACAGCCCGTTTTGCGCCGTATTCAACTCCTGACGGCATCATGTTAGCCAACCACATAACGTCTGTCACCGAACTTCCGGTCTCCAGGCTATCGGGATATCTTTTTCGGTCAATCGCCATCATCTCCTCATGGAGCGCATCTTTTGTCGGAATCCTCTCCCCTTTTGGCCTATCCGCTGTGTATATTATGAATTCGCCGTCAGCGATCCGTTTTCTCCATTTTTTTAGTACTTCTTCCGCGTTTTTCTCATACTGCTCTCCCAATGTCCGATTCTGTTTCAAATTAACAACAGAATTTGCCATGGCCTCGGCATACTGTTCCATCAAGTCCGCACCTAATGGTGTTATGGAAGCATCAATAAATACGATACCACATGGATTGTTCTCCACAGCCTCCTGGATATACTTCCCTATCGCCGTGCTCTCCGTATCATCTTTCGCAAAAGCAATGACGGCCATGATCCTATTATTCGATTCGCCACAGTTGTTTTCCAGTTCACGAACCGTTGTTTTAAAGCTTGTCACAGATACACGTTTTATCTCATAGCGCAGGCGAAGAGGACCGCTAAGTTCCATCACATCCCCAATATTGCCCTCACTTATAAGAGTCTCCGTAGATTTTTCTTTTTGCTGTTCTTTCTGCTTGGCCAGTTCCGCCACGTTGCCTGAACTCACAAGAGCTGAATACTGAAATTTTCCGCCCCCCATAGGTTTTCTGAACAGAACATCTGGAACCAGACTGTTGGCAATCCGTGAAGCCTCATCATTTTCCAGATCTGACCCCTCAAACGCATAATTTAAGTTCTTTTCATTGGGGATAAACAGTTCAACCGTATCTCCGGTCCTCTGCGAAATAGCCTGCAGCAGCAACAGGGTTTTGAAAACTCTTTTATCGTCCCGCCCCAAATCTTTTGATTGAATTAGATAGTAAGAATCCAATATCTGGCGGATATCGTGAGATAAATACTCTTTTCCCTTTTCATAAAAGAAATCCCAGAGCATATCAATGGTTAACAAAGGGTTTTCATCATGGGGGCCAAAGTTGTCAATGAACCACTGAAATCCTTTGATTTCATCTCCATGGTCGTTCTTGATAAAATCAAACATGCTTCGCTGATTAGAGTCAAAGGCTGATGAAATATGTTTTAACATCAATGCCGTATAGGGATGTATGGGAAGGATGGACTTTAATTCATCGTCTGTGATATGCGCTCTGCCTTTCACTAAGCTTCTGGCATCATCCGTCCTTTCATACAGTTCATCTGCGATGTCCTCCCATTCCTCCTGCACCACAGTATCACTACTTATTTTCAATGCAGACTTCATCAGACCAAACGCCATATTTTCCGGAAGCTCGATATTACAGACAGGTTTCAAAAAACGGTCAAGTATCTTTTTCCAGTCATCATCATTCTCCAGAAAGATATGACTTACATTATGAGTGACGATAATGCAATAGAACGGATCGCTGCCGCTCATGTCCACAATCTTTTGGAACCCGGTCAGCGCCCTCCTGTTGTTGCGGAAATACTCTGTAAATTCATCCCAGATAAATACAATGGCTTTCAGATCATGTTCTCTGATTACTTCACGTATCCACTCTACCAGACCGTCAACGTCAAGATACAAGGCTCTGAACTGTCTCTCCTCGGCAACTCTCATGACCTTCCCCATAAGCTCCTGCAAAGCGTCCCCGCTGTAACTGTTCAGGTCTTCAATAACCCCGTCTACATCTTCCCCGGCAAACATGTCTGTATACTGAGGGGATTTCATCAGGGTATTAAAATATTGTTTATTGGTCTCATCAGAGAGCCATTTGACAGCGGCATACTTTAACGCATGGACTCCCGCGTTATCAATGCCAATTTCTTTCATGGCATTGACAATACTGTCCTGTATAGCAAATACAAGGCTGTTATCTCCCCTGATACTTGACGCCCCATACCGATGTACCGTCAATATCCTCTGCTTGCCGGATTTTAACTGCTGAAATTGCTTATAAAGGTCTGTACTTAACTGTTCCTTATATTTCTCAAAGTAATCTTTTGTGTCATCTTCTCCGGCGTCCAGCAACTTCTTTAAGGTCAGCACTGCATGGGATTTTCCGGTGCCGTACGCCCCTTCCACCCAGATAGAGACTCTCTGTTTTCTTGAAATAACGGTTATGATATCCTTCACCAGTTTTACAAATGTCTCGTGAGGATAAAACTTTTTCCACAGTTCCGGCTTACCGTTGATGATCGCTTCATTCACCTGAGGAAAATATTCCGGATCTATATCAAAATACTCTCTGTATTTATCAAACATATCTGCCATGCTCCCTTTCCTCCTTAGAATAAAGTCAGCACATCTTCTGATGACTTGTCGCCGCGAAGCGTTATATTATCAAGGTCAAGGGTAAATGACACATTGATAAATTCCGAATAGTTGATACTAAGGCCGTTTAACAGCTGTTCCATTTTGTCCTTGTTGAGCCCAAAAATTTCTGTTGGACTGACGCCTTCACTGTCTATACTGTGATTCAATAACCGGCTTAAAGTAAACGTATAATAACCATCACATGCCTCCGCAAACTTAAACAGAGAATACAGGATAACCCGTGGATCAGGCGTCTGCCATGGCTGTCTTACGAAACTTTTCAGTGTGATGATTTCTGTTCTTGTAGAATTGGCTTTTTCTTCATATTCACAAACCCCCAACCCCAGCTGCGCTCCCATAGGCGTTTTTATAAGCATCACCTTGAACGCGTCTATTACATTTCTTTTTCCAAGTCCTTTTATATCATTTTCCATAACGCTTTCCAAAAACATCCGCATCTGCTCCGGAGTTATCGTTTCATGAAACGGGATATTCTTGATAAACCAACGGTAATCCGGTGTATAGACAAGATTACACAACATCAAAGCCCACATTTTTTCATCGTCAGCTCCCAGACACATCATCTTTTTTCCGAAATCTGACACCTCATATCTGGTATATTTATCATGCCCTTCCGCCTTATTAAAACGGACCATAGCCGCATCTTTCAGAAAATGAAGAAACGCATCCTTTTTCTTGTTGGCAACTATCATATCTCCGTCATTGTCCCAAAATTCCGGTCCGCCGTTATACTTAAAGTAAATCCTAATCCAATTATCCCTGATACCAAAGCTATAATAATTTCCAAGTCCTTTCACTTTCTTTTCCGCCCCTGTCTTATTTCTGATAGAATTGTACCTTACACAATGTTCAACAATATCGTGGCATTTGTGGCAATGACGACACTCTCCGGATATCTTAAGGCCATTTGACATATCAATACATCCATACTCGCATTCTGCCACACAAACACCGCAATTCACACAATAAGTACTTTTTACAATAACGCTCCGAAACAGAGATAAAAATTTTATATCATCTTTTTCCCCTGTACAATTTGGAAAAGAAAAGACATCCCCCTTCTCACTGTGCTTCAAATAAACCGTATAAATTTTCTTTCGAAAATTAATCGCGTATTTGGTCGGTGATTCCTCAATAAAAGTACCTATTGTTTTAGCCCATTCTTTCCATCTTTCGTTAGCTTTTTCAACAAAAATGGTAGTCTTTCCTCCGACAATATCTACGCTGTGCCTGTCATATCCAAAATTCAGCTCTCTTCCGGATTTTCTTGTCTTCCAAAGTCCAAGGTCGATAAATTTTTGCATCTCCAAATCGGATAAATTCGTTTTTCCGCTGGTTTCTTTTATTTTACTTACGAATCTCTCAATGTCCTCCTGGTAGCAGAGCCCTTTCATATATTCATGTTTTCCTGATGACATAGGACACACCAGACATCCGGCCCGGTTAATTCCCTTTTTATAACACTCATTCAAAACCAAATGGTTCTCATAAATATATATGTATAATTCTGCTGAGTTCCACTCTATAATCGGGTGGCAGCTGAATTGTCCCTGATGTTTACCTCCAAAGCTTACATCCTCGTACTCGCTCCGTGATACACTTTCATCTCCTCGCACTCCGGTAAAAGCCATGCCTGTTAACTTCTTATCTTTTATATATTCTCTAAGCAGCATGATCTGCGGGGAAGTCTTATGCACACTGCAGCACCATCTGTTAGTCACAGCAGGAGGCCCGAAACATCTCCAAGTTTGTTCTGTATTAAGCGCTGAACTTGATGTTCTAAAAATAATCCCATTCTCCCGACAAAACCGTTCAGTCTCCTCTACCACCTGTTTTGTATCTGGAAATTCCATTCCGGTATCCCCAAACACTACCTTTATCTCATTATGGGGCAAAGCTCTCTGCACAATGTCAAGCGCAACAACACTGTCCTTTCCGCCGCTGAATGCCACATAAAAAACATCAACTTGATCTTTATATTCAACATAGGTATTGTAAACCTTTTTAATAGTTTCCTGTTCAAGGCTTTCCATAATACATTTATTTTTCTCTACCATACCCGGTATATCAACGAAACGCAATGACCTGCCGTCTGATTCCGGCAAGTCCAATATCACAACCTCAGGAGCTGTATACATGGAACCGCCCATAGTCTTGGCTACTTTCTTCCCACGGTAAACATAATTATTTGCTTCCGCCCACATATAAGGATAAGAATCATTCTTCTCATAACTCCAATATCGGTCAAATCCCAACAAATCCAATTCTTTAAAATAAACAGGTCTTGGCTCTTTACTAAAACTTGCAGGAGTATTGTTTAACAAGAGCCCTCCTGTCTCTGCATCATATTCATATGAATACATAATCTTATCCTCTCTATCCTCTTAAAATGGCTGCCCGCTCAAGCAGCCGCTCAATCCCCTCATATCGCCTTTTTGCTATAAAACCTCTGTCCCACAGATATTCCAAGGCTTCTTTTCTGTCATAAATGACTGTGCCCACAGCAAAAATATGAACTAGCAGGTCATCGAAATCTTTATACGCGGCCGCCTTTTTCACAATTGCCCCGGAGACGGTTTCTTCACCATATCTCATATGAAGAAGCTTATACTTTTCACTGAATCCGGCCACATAGCTTTCCAGCAAAAAAACATTCCATGGAAATCCTCCATAGGGAAAAGAGCCAAATTGATGGATCTCTCCAAGTGAGATGTAATCTCCTGTACAAAAACGGTCAATAGCCATATCTGTTTTCTTTACATCAAAGGCAGCATATCTTTTTGAAACAAATTCCATCCGGTTGATACGGAATGCATTTTCGTATATATTATCAAAATAAATACCTGTGCCCAATTCAGACTTTAATATTTTTAGTTCCTGCAGAGTAAACTTTTCTCTCAACTTTATATAATCCAAAAAGATATCTTTTGTAGTTAAGTTCTTTCCATAGGCGCTGATAATCTTTCCATTAAATGTAAACCTATCCTTTAATTTATATCCTAAAACATTCCTCAATCCGGCATCGCTCAGATTAAAATATCGTTCTCTTATAGAGGGGTATTGGCCCTTTATCAATTCTATTAATTCGTCCCCGCCCATAAACCCTCTCTCATCAAGCGATAGCTGGATAAGACGCGCGATATCATCCAATTCCTGTTGTGACATATCTACAATATCAGCATGAAAATATTCGCCCCTTTTATTCCATATAAATTCAGCGCTATTGCTCCCAGTCAGTATTTTGAGGATCTTATCTTCTGGTAAATATGATAGATCTTTATATATCTTTTCTATACCTACAGGTATATTACTTGCAATTAAATACGCTTCTACTTCTTTGGCAGGATTTATCTCCACATTACCTTTGGCAACCAGGCACTCACGTTTCATAATATAATTTCCCTGGTTTATATAACCTAAACATAGCTTCAGCATATCAGGATTATTAATATGTCTCTCCTGGAGCTTTAAACTATATAATTTATATAAAGCAGTGTAATAAATTACCTTTTTCCCTTTTTTGAAACATTTTGATATATACTCAAATAGTTCCTTCTGTAGGCTTTCTGTGATCATCACTTCTGGTAAATAGACAAAGTCCTCAAATTGTATCGTAATGCTGCGAATGCGGTCCCGTACGATTTCATCTGGATCCTCTAACTGGTCAGCATATCGCTGTGCCCAAAATTTCCGAAATCTTTTCATTTCCAGCTTCGATTCTATACGAAATCCCTTGGGATAATTTTGACGAAGAATCTCTCTATAATATTCCAGGAGACTATTACCTCTTTCTATTTTCTGTTTTTGTTCTGTCCCCGCATTATCCTCCAATCGTAGTATAGGATTTCCATCTTTTGCTTCTTTTACTATCTTCTCAAATTCATCCCTATTGTTTCTATACAAATCCGCCATTTCCACAAATAATTTAGATGCATTATGCAAACCGATTTTTTTATGACATAGCAATCCATTCATAATTGTAAACTGCATGCTAATCCCGTTTTCATTTCTGAAAATGTCATCAATGATTATGCCTTTGTTAACAGCCCGCCTTCTAAGCGTTTGGGATACAGAAACAATGGCCTCTCTTCGGGACATATTCCCTAAATTGTAATTGTGACACGCATCAATCAATAATGCAGTTTCATACTTATCCCATGGAATATGAATAGCCATTTGTTTCCCCCTGTTTTATCTTATCACGCATCTCTTAATCCCCTATTATCCTATCATAAACATTGATAAAAATCAATTTAGTTCGCTTCCTTTGCTAAATTGCACCAACTCACTCCACCACCCCAATTCTCCCTCAAACAATACACAATCATAGAACAAAACTCCGTATACTCCCCGCCCTCCATACTCTCATAATCCCCAATAACAGCCTCCACATACTCCCTATCCCCCAGCAGATCCTCATCCT
Source organism: uncultured Hungatella sp. (assembly GCA_910588505.1). GTDB lineage: Bacteria > Bacillota > Clostridia > Lachnospirales > Lachnospiraceae > UBA3402. Next base: position 34,488 of record CAJUPQ010000025.1, read on the forward strand.
CAAACTCCACTTCCATCATGGCGTCAAACGCCGCTTTCCGCTGTTCCTGCAAAACATAAGAATTCAAATTCAGATGTCTCGCCATCTCCTGGCCCGCGGGATCTTTCACAAACAATCTCCCGTCCAGCCCAAAGCCAAACACTCCCCCGATTCTGGGGTCAGACGGGGAAATGCAGGATCGAAAGCTAAACCAGTTATCCTTCTTATGATTGCAGTGGTCCGCGCTCTCCCCGATCTCCCCTTTGCAGGACGCAAATAAATTGGCGTAGTCCATCTGGGCGTCTATGCATCGTTTGCGCTCCTTTGGGGACAGGACACGGCTATCGGGATGCCGCGGCATAAAGTGTTCAATATCGCAGTCTGTCAGATACTGCTGTTTTCCAATCCGTTTTTCACAATAACAGCAAATATACCCCTGTTCCTCCACAAGGCTCTTTTTTAAAAGCAAATATTCATTCGTCCCGTTTAAGTCCTCATACTCCGCGTCCCGCCCGTTGGAAAATTTAAAATCCTTTTTCCACTTTATAAAATGACCCGGCTCAGGACTTTTCTTTATCTGCCGCATTGGCTCTTCTTCCCTTCCTGATCAAGATCCGCCCCCGCGCGGTATCCGGATTTCTGCCATTGGTCAGATCATCGATCTGTCCGATACACGTCTCTGCTCCAAGAAAGTCTTTGTCCTCAATACACTGATACATCTGCCTGACTCTGTCCTTTATATCGCGGTTCACGGAATCTGTCTTAAACGCGTCCTCCAACAGGGAATTGGAGTCCAGGCCAAAATAGCTTCCGGAACCGTCGCAGCCGATCTCATCCTCTGTCCTGTACAGAGAAAAGATCTGAAAGTCCTGACCGCATTCCCCAATTACCTGGGGAGAATGGGTGGTAATGATAAACTGCACATTGGGAAACGTGTCTTTCAAAACCCTTATGACTTTCCGCTGCCATGAAGTGTGCATGTGCAGTTCGATCTCATCGATCAGGGCCACCCCCGCTCCTTTCAGGGGATCGTCCAAACCAGGATTGGCGATGGCCAGCCGCCTGGCCAGATCTCCGAACAGCGCAAGGGTACACTTTTCTCCGTCTGACAACTGCAGAATATCCAATACCTCCTGATCCCGGTACACTTTCATGGAGTAAGGCTTTGCCGTAATATGGACGTCCCTGTACCCGTCCAGCATCACAAGCATTGCCTTTTTTACAGCCTTTAAGGGGATATCCTCATACGCGGGATCCAGCTTTTGCTGCTGTGTCTCATACAGCTCCTGTTCTAAAAACCACTCAAACAATTTTGAAAACGCGATCTGGTTCTCAATGGCTTTCTCAAACGCGGCAAATTGACCGTAATCCTCGGTCTTGCGTATCCGCAGGGGAGTTTTGATCACAAGCCTGTTTACCCCGTAATTTATGAAAATGGGAATATTGCTCTCCTGGCTCCGGTCAATAAAGTTGTTCTCGTCATCCGTCTCGTCTTCCGGCAGATACCGCTCCCGGTAATGAGCCACTAACCGCTCCAGATCTTTTGAGAGAATGATCGGGTTCCTTTTTCTGTACACAGCCCGGGAATAGCAGTAGGTCCCTTTCTCCTGTCCAAATCTAAACTCCGCCTTTATGCGGGCTGACGCCTTTCCGATCTTAATATCAGATTCTTCAAATTTGACGGTCTGCTTAAAACGCGTCCGCACCAGCCGGTTGATGATATTGGCGTACAATAAACTGACCGAGGCCAGCACCGAGGATTTCCCCACCCCGTTGATCCCAAACAGGACCGCGCTTTTCCCCCTCAGATCCAAATCCAGATCGTGGATTCCACGAAAATCTTTTATAGAAAGCTTCTCAATTACCATAACATTCTCCTGCATCACTCATTGACCGATTTTCCAAAACAATATTTCGTTCCCATCGCCCATACTCAGGTTGTCCATAATCAATATCAGTCATTCCTATCCAACTCATTTCCTTCTAAAGCATTGTATCACAAAACATACTAAAATCATATATTTTTTTCATTTCCCCTCTTGACATTTTCCCAAACAGGAGTATAATTTTTACCAGAAACATTCCTTGATAGCTCAGTCGGTAGAGCATGCGGCTGTTAACCGCAGTGTCGTTGGTTCGAGTCCAACTCAGGGAGTTTTTTTATTGCTGTTCAGGCACAATGCCATGAACCTAAACAATCCCTGGCAAGGCACGGCTCCTGCCGGGCAGCCACAAGCTTAAATCAACGATATCGTATATCAACAGTAATCTTTTATTTATTAATTTGTCTGAATTTTTCACTTTTTCTTGAAAGACCCCTCCAAATATAGTAAAATTTACCCAAGAACCACAAACCACACAAAGGAGGTTATACAACATGAACCAATGCTACAGCTGCACTACCTGCAAAAGCGCGGACAAGCCCCTGGAGGAGTTCATCGCCTCGCTGCCCATGGAGACTTCCCACCACCGGGTAGAGGGACAGAGTACCAAGTGTGCCTTTGGCCTTCAGGGCGTCTGCTGCCGTCTCTGCGCGAACGGCCCCTGCCGCGTTACCCCTGAGTCCCCCCGGGGCATCTGCGGCGCAAACGCGGACACCATCGTGGTCAGGAATCTTCTGCGGGCCGTGGCCTCCGGCTCCGGCTGCTACATCCATGTGGTGGAGAACACGGCTCTCAATGTAAAGAACACCGCGAAGGCCAAAGGCGAGATCAAGGGCGTTAACACCTTAAACCGTCTGGCTGACCTTTTCGGGATCCACAAGGAGGACATCCATGAGCGGGCCGAGGCCGTGGCCTCTGCCGTTCTGAAAGATCTGTACCTTCCCGAGTACGAGAAGATGGCCCTGACCGAAAAGCTGGCCTACAAGCCCCGGTACGACAAGTGGCAGGAGCTTGGCCTTCTCCCCGGCGGCGCCAAGTCCGAAGTGTTCCACGGCGTGGTCAAATGTTCCACCAATCTGAACTCCGACCCGGTGAACATGCTTCTTGACTGCCTAAAGCTTGGGATCTCCACCGGTATCTACGGGCTGGTGCTGACCAATCTTCTAAATGACGTGGTCCTTGGGGAACCCGAGATCCGTTTTGCTCCTGTCGGTCTTCGGGTCATTGACCCGGACTACATCAATATCATGATCACCGGCCACCAGCACTCCATGTTCACCTTCCTCCAGAACCGCTTAACAGACGAGGACGTGAAAGAGAAGGCCAGGAAAGCCGGCGCCAAGGGATTTAAACTGGTGGGCTGTACCTGCGTGGGACAGGATCTGCAGCTTCGGGGCGCCCACTACACCGAGATCTTTGACGGCCACGCGGGGAACAACTACACCAGCGAGGCCATTCTCGCCACAGGAGGCATTGACGCCGTGATCTCTGAGTTTAACTGCACTCTTCCGGGCATTGAGCCTATCTGCGATCAGTTAAAGATCAAGCAGATCTGCATTGACAATGTGGCCAAGAAAGCCAATGCCCAGCTGAAAGAATTTAACTTTGAGAACCGCCCCGCTGTCACTGAGGAGATCATCGATCAGGTTTTGGAGGCCTACAAAGCCCGCCGGGGAACGGTTTCCATGAAGCTCTTAAAGGATCACGGCAACGACGGGACTCTAACAGGAGTCAGCGAAACCTCCTTAAAAGAGTTTTTAGGCGGAACATGGCAGCCCCTCATTGACCTGATCGTATCCGGGGACATCAAGGGCGTGGCCGGGGTGGTGGGCTGCTCCAATTTAACCGCCGGCGGACACGATGTTCTCACGGTGGACCTGGTAAAAGAACTGATCGCAAGGGACATTATCGTCCTCACAGCCGGATGCTCCTCAGGCGGCATTGAAAACTGCGGCCTTATGACAAAGGAAGCCGCCCGCCTTGCAGGGCCCAAACTTCGGGCTGTGTGCGAGAAGCTGGGGATCCCGCCTGTGCTCAACTTCGGCCCCTGCCTTGCCATCGGCCGGCTGGAGATCGTGGCCACGGAGCTGGCCGAAGCCCTTCATGTGGATCTGCCACAGCTTCCCCTGGTGCTCTCCGCCGCCCAGTGGCTGGAGGAACAGGCACTGGCTGACGGTTGCTACGGTCTGGCCCTGGGACTGCCCCTCCACTTAGGCCTGCCTCCCTTTATCACCGGAAGCAAGGTAGCTGTACAGGTTCTCACCGAGGACATGAAAAAGCTCACCGGCGGCCAGGTGATCATCAACAGCGACGCCAAAGCGTCCGCGGACATTCTGGAACAGATCATTTTGGAAAAACGTCAGGGACTTCACATATAGAAAGGGGTGGTGAACGTGAAACGCATCATAGTGGAATACGAAAAATGCGATGGCTGTAAGAACTGCTCCGCCGCCTGTATGCAGGCTCACCGAAAGACCCAGGGGACTATCTACGACCTGGACTTAACGGACCCTGAAAATGAATCCCGCAATTTTATTTTAAAGGATGCCAAAGGCCAGTACAAGCCTCTGTTCTGCCGCCACTGCGACGACCCGGAGTGCGTCAAATCCTGCATGAGCGGCGCTCTCTTTAAGGATCCGGACAGCGGCCATGTGTTTTATGACGAGAACCGGTGCGGTTCCTGCTTTATGTGCGTCATGAACTGTCCCTTCGGCGTGTTAAAGCCTGACACTGTGACAAAAACCAAGGTCATCAAATGCGATTTCTGCGTAAACGCAGGCGGTGAACCTTCCTGTGTGGCCTCCTGTCCCAAGAAGGCCATCCATGTCGAGGAGGTGTAGCCATGAATTATGTGATAATCGGAGCCGGAGTGGCCGGGATCGAAGCCGCGAAGAGCATCAGAGGGCAGGACTCATTCGGAGAGATCGTGATGATCTCCGCGGATCTTCATGTACACTCCCGCTGTATGCTTCACAAATTTATTTCCGGAGAGCGGGACGAGATGGGCCTTGACTTTACGGAGAAGGATTTCTTTGACAAATACCGGGTTCACTGGAAAAAGGGCGTCCGGGTCATAAGAATTGATCCGGATAAAAAAGAAGTCTTTTTAGAGGACGGCCAGGCGGTTTCCTATGACAAGCTGCTTTTGGCAGGCGGGGCTGACAGCTTTATCCCGCCTGTGGGAGAACTTCGGAAAGCTTCCAATGTGTTTGGCCTCAGAAATCTTTCTGACGCCCAGGCCATTGTAAAAGAAGCCGAAACCGCCCAAAATGTCCTGGTCATCGGCTCCGGCCTGGTGGGCCTGGACGCTGCCTACGGCCTTTTGGAGCTTGGAAAAAAGCTTACGGTGGTGGAGATGGCAGACCGCATCCTGCCAGTGCAGCTGGACGCCCGGGCCGCCAGAGCGTATCAGGACCGGTTCGAAAACGCCGGGGTTCGGTTCGTCCTGGAGAGAAAAGCCTCCCAGGCTGTGTGCGAGCCTGACGGCAGGATCCACAAGGTGATCCTGGACAACGGGGAGGAGATCCCCTGCGACCTGATCATCGTGGCCGCCGGAGTCCGCTCCTCCTTAGGCTGTCTGGAAGGCAGCGGCATTGCCTGTGAGCGAGGCGTCACGGTGGATCCCTCCATGAAAACTTCCCGCAAAGACGTATTTGCTGCCGGTGATATCACCGCCCTGTCCGGCATCTGGCCAAACGCCGCAGACCAGGGGCGGGTGGCCGGAAAAAGCATGTGCGGGCTGACCGCTGAATATACGGACACCTATGCCATGAAAAACACCATGAACTTCTTCGGCCTGGTGACCCTGTGCGTGGGGCGTATTCGGGAGGAGGAAGGCGACCAGGTCCTGGTGAGAGAGGATATGCGCCAGTACAAAAAGATCCTTCTAAAGAACGGAAAGGTGGAAGGAATCCTTTTCCAGGGCGATATCGCAGGCGGTGGGATCTGGCAGTATCTGATCAAAAATAAGATCGATGTCAGCGGGATTGACAAAGATGTTTTTGATATTAATTATGGAGACTTCTATCATGTTGGAGATAGAGGGAAGTATGAGTGGGTGGTTTAGGGATTTAAGAAGGATTTCTTGCGCGAAGTGGAAAAATTATTAAATTGGTATATTGTTTAGTGAGCATGGGGCGAGGGTAGTTGTGATGCCAGTCAGAGAAGGGAAGTATGGTCCTGTCCGGGTGAATTTATACCATGGAGATGAGACCAGGGAAACAGGAGGGCCTACCCCCGAGTGTTTCCCGCTTTAAGGGCTCATCGGAATGTTTGGGCATATCTGAACCCGAACAGGACATCTCTCCTTATCTGACTGGCTCTGCGACAACCTTCGATTTGCTCACTCAATAATACACCAATATAACGAACTTATATCGGAATACCTATCATAATATTCCCCTTTTGGCAAATGTTCTGACTTTCGGAAATCGTTCAAAAATGGATCAGGGATTTCCCCATAACGTGAAAATGCTCCCCCGCTATCATCTGGACTAAGTTTCCACCGTTCAGGCGCAAAATCTCCGTTCCCTTCCTCTACCGCATCTTCCTCCTGTCATTACTTCCCAGATAATACTGCCGCTTATCCTCATACATCCTCTGTTCTGCCGTCTTCACAATGGCCACTGGCAAAACCTCCCTGCCGCCGGATGCGGTTCCCACGGAGACATGGTATCCCTGCTCCTTGACTTTCCCCTTCACTTCCGCCGCCAGACCTGCAGCTGCCTCCTCGGCCATATCCGTAAACACCAAAAACTCATCCCCGCCGATGCGGAACACGGACCCGTCTTCAAATTCCTCCGCCAAAGCCCGGGCCACAGATTTAAGCATCTTATCCCCCGCCTCATGGCCCTGGCTGTTGTTCAGCTCATGGAGGCCGTTGGCATCAGCGTAGACACAGGTAAGGCAGTCCGGACGGTCAGTCTCGTATTTTCTCAAAAGCTCCTCGTAGGAATTTCGGTTCTTAAGGCATGTAAGAGCGTCCGTGGTCCCCATCTTCTCAATGGTCTCATAAGCGCAGATATTGTCCAGAGCCATGGAAAAGCTGAAGGCCACACTGGTAAGACAATCCATGGAGCGTCTCTCGTCCCCGTCTATGACAGCCAGCACCCCCACGATTTGGTCCTCCCGCCCCTCAATGGGGATCGCTGTAAGCCTTTCAATGGCAAATCGGCTCAAGATTTCCCTAAGCCCGTCATCAGCCTCTCCCAAAGCATTCCCGGCAGCAGCCGTGTACCCTTCCTGCCGCTTTACCATATCCTGGACAAGGGCTTTCGCAAGCTGCTTCTTCTGGTTCTTATCCCCGCTCTCCCCTTCATCCTGCCAGATAAAGGCCCGGTACATGGAATCGCCTGCAACAGAAGCCAGAAGAGCGTCTTTCGCTCCCAGAGTCCGGGCGATCTCCTCCAGGGAGAGAACGATATTTTCCGGCTTGCGGTACGCGTCAAAAAGGATCTGCTGCACATTGTACATATAATAAATGTGGCGGACCTCTGACTCCTTAAACCTGGTCTCCCGCTTTGTGCGAAGCAAAACCCAGATAAAATAGCTGAGGAAGATGATACTCTGAAACATCCCCAGCCTAAACAGGATATTTCCAATGTACTGAGCAGCGTCAAGGACGATCCGCTCTGGTATGGACAGCAATAAAGACCAGCCTCTGATGTCCATAGGTTCACAGAGAGAATACATGCTCTCCTCCTGCTTTGGGATCAGGTAGGAAAACCGACCGCTTTCGTGGAGATCTCCAACATCCTGTGTGCTGTGTCCTCCCCCGTGCTCTCCATGGCTGCCGTGAAGGTTAGCCAGGATCACATCCATATTTTCCGAGTCCACAATGGAAATACTGATCTCCTCTCCAAACAGGCTCACCTCAAAATCCTTTGACAGGAAATCCAACTTTATGATCCCAAAAAGTACCCCTCTGATGCTTCCCTCCTGCTCAATGGGAATGGCATAATATAGGATCCGCCGGTCCGGATCCTTGTCGTCCTGCCTGATATTCGAGAAAAAAGGGGCCTGCCGGTCCAAAAGTTCAAAGGAAATCTCATCCGACGACATAACAAAAGTCCCGTCCGGCTTAAGCACCTGGTTATCCGGAAACATGATACCCAGCTGTGAGATCATCTCCTTTTTTTCATAGGCTTTCAGCAAATCTGTTACGTATTCCGAGGTAAGGTCCTTCTCCCCCTCCAAAAGACGGCCCAAGGCGTCCATGTCATTGCGGAAAAACGCGATATCACGGTTAATATCCTTTTTGATCTCCTGGGCCTCCCGGTGCAGAAGATAAAAACAAAAATCATTGCAATATCTTCGCAGCTGACCGGACACAAGAAAAAAGCTGACAGACAAAAGTAAAATAAGGCCTGCTGTGATGACAACGGTACTCAATCGCTGCCGGGATATGAGCTTTAACCTGGTCAACTCCTTTAACTGATCTTTATCGGGGACTGGCATCATAAACGGGTTCCTTCCTTATTCTAAAATTGTTGCAAATCCATTATACGACAGGAATCTGGAAAAGAAAAGATAAAACAGTTCAAAGTTTTTCTTTTGCAGAGTTGCCAGCTACTGTTCATGGGGTAACTAAATTGGTGTATTGTTGAGTGGGCATTGGCGGGGATTGTCGTGATGCCAGTCAGAGAAGGGAAGGATGGTTCTGTCCGTGTTCAGATATGCCAAACATTCCGATGAGCCCTTAAAGCGGGAACCAGGAGGGGTTAAGCCCTCCTGGTTCCCTGGTCTCATCTCCATGGCATAAATTCACCCGGACAGGACCATCCTTCCCTTCTCTGACTGGCAAAAACAGAATTCGCTGGCTAAGGTTAGCTTACTTCAGGTGATTCCGGTAGGGAACGCTGCCGCAACTTTGCAGTGAAAAAATAGCTGCTTTTTATGGCCTCAGTATATTGTTGAGTCATGTTAGGGCGATGTTGCCGCGAATCTAAAAGGATCTGTCTCTTTGTAATGGAAAACACCATCAAGATTCCCTTCTTCCGTAGATCAGGGTATTCGGGTTTTTATGCTCATATAGCCCCATGGATATTCCGCAGCTTGCTTTATAACATGATTAGCCCGTCAAAAGGTATATCTGGCAAATATTTATACGAATTTTGAATCATAACATACCGAAAACCATAAAAAGACTGTGCCTTCCACGATTTTTACTTGTATGATTAAAATTTGGCGCTGGTCAATGACCATGTTGGCCACCGTATTTTGGCCATATAAAAAAATCATGTTTATGGCATTTGCAGACTCTGACCACGTACCTTTCGGCTGGACACCCCAAATATAACAAGCAGAATCCACTCCGATAAATATAATGCACAAACCTTATGGTTGATAAAACAGCTATCTTTCCGCTACAAAATCGAAACCGCGACCCTACCGGAAACACCTAGAGTGAGCAAAGTTCAGCCAGCGAATTCTGGTTTTGCCAGGGAGGGAAGGGAGGCTGTGTGCCGGGCGGGTGAATTTATGCCATGGAGATGAGACCAGGGAAACAGGAGGGCCTAACCCCGAGTGGTTCCCGCTTTAAGGGCTCATCGGAATGCTTGGCATATCTGAACCCG
>CAJUPQ010000026.1 GCA_910588505.1 uncultured Hungatella sp.
GGACACTTGACATAATGTATAAAACAGTTTAAAATTGTATTGTTGTATTTTTGTACAATGAAAACTAAATAAGGAGGTGCTCCTGTGTCAATAATAGCTGTAGTCGCTACGATCGTGATTGTAGCCCCTATTACCTGGACATTGGCCACTGCGTACCGGCAGAAGACATATGAAAGCAAGATCGGCAGCGCGGAGGAAAAGTCAAGAGAGATAATAGATGAAGCATTAAAAACCGCAGAGACAAAAAAACGTGAAGCTCTCCTGGAAGCCAAGGAAGAGTCCTTACGGACTAAGAACGAACTGGAACGAGAGACAAAGGAACGTAGAGCAGAGCTTCAAAGGTATGAGAGACGTGTACTGAACAAGGAAGAGAATCTGGACAAGAAGTCCGAAACCCTGGAACGCAGAGAGACAAGCCTGACCGCCCGCGAGGAGAATGTGAGCAGGAAGCTGGCAGCAGCCGACGAGCTTTTGGACAAGCGGCAGCAGGAACTGGAGAGAATCTCCGGGCTGACGTCGGAACAGGCAAAAGAGTACTTATTGAAATCCGTGGAAGATGATGTGAAGCATGACACGGCCAGGATGATCAAGGAGATGGAGAACCGGGCCAGGGAAGAGGCGGATAAGAAAGCCAGGGAGTATGTGGTCACAGCCATTCAGAGATGCGCGGCGGACCATGTGGCGGAGACCACGGTTTCCGTAGTACAGCTGCCTAATGATGAGATGAAAGGACGCATTATCGGCCGGGAGGGCCGGAATATCCGTACATTGGAGACCATGACAGGCGTGGAGCTGATCATTGACGACACTCCGGAGGCGGTGGTGTTGTCAGGATTTGACCCTATTCGGAGAGAAGTGGCGAGGATTGCTCTTGAACGGCTGATCGTGGATGGGCGCATCCATCCGGCCAGGATTGAAGAGATGGTGGAAAAGGCGCAGAAGGAAGTAGAGATCAATATGCGGGAGGATGGCGAGACGGCCACATTGGAGGTCGGCATCCACGGCATCCATCCGGAACTGGTAAAGCTTTTGGGTAAGATGAGGTTTAGGACCAGTTATGGGCAGAATGCTTTGAAGCATTCCATAGAAGTTGCCCAGCTGGCAGGCCTGCTGGCGGCGGAAGTAGGCGTAGATATCCGTATAGCCAAGCGCGCGGGCTTATTACATGACATTGGTAAATCCATTGACCATGAGGTGGAGGGATCCCATGTGAAGTTGGGAGCGGAGTTGTGCAGAAAGTACAAAGAATCCGCAACAATCATCAACGCGGTAGAATCCCATCATGGCGATGTTGAGCCGGAGAGTCTGATCTCCTGTATCGTTCAGGCAGCAGATACCATATCAGCTGCAAGGCCTGGCGCAAGGAGAGAGACCCTGGAGACATATACAAACAGACTGAAACAGTTAGAGGAGATTACAGACTCCTTTAAGGGAGTAGACAAGTCATTTGCTATCCAGGCAGGACGGGAAGTCCGGGTTATGGTGGTTCCGGAACAGATCAATGACGACGATATGGTTCTGCTGGCAAGGGATATTTCCAAGAAGATTGAGGAGTCCATGGAATATCCGGGGCAGATCCGTGTCAACGTGATCCGTGAATCCAGAGTTACCGATTATGCTAAATAAGAAAAGAGAGAGGCTTTGCGCGGCGCATAGCCTCTTTTTGTGTTAAGAAAAAATTTTGTTGACAGTGGCCGCCTAAGGGGATAGAGTTATGGTATGGAAGAATGTTTGACAGCCAAGAAAGGATGGTGTGGCAATATGAAAAAAATGTTAGCCCTGCTTCTTTCGGTTCTGGCTATGGAGGGGGTCTGTTCTGTTTCGACCCAGGCAGCGGCCAGTATCGCTACCCTTACTTTGGAGATTGACAGCGAGCTGTCCGTAGGAGGCCAGTGCAGGGAGGACGATATTCAGGTTACAGTGAAAAAGGGGAAATGTACCGTGGAGGATATGCAGATCCTCAATGGGATTGATCGATGGGAGAATAATACGGTTCCCAAAGTGAGTATTTACCTACACGCGGAGGAGGGAAATTATTTTTCTGTAAAGAGAACGGATATAACCATCCAGGGCGGAACCTATGTGAGCGCCAGGATGGATAATCCCTATATCCTGGAGGTGACGGTGACGCTTCCGTCTATGGCGGAGACTCTCGGAGAATTTACGGACATGGGGTGGGAGTCCTCTACCGTGGCAGCCTGGGCCAAGGTGGAGAACGCAGGATATTATGAGGTTCGCCTGTTTCGGGACGGCAAAAGCACAGGGGCAACCGAGACGACCCAGGAACCTAGGATCGACCTTGGCAGTCAGATGCTGAAGGCGGGGACCTACAGCTATCGGGTGAGGGCGGTGAACAAAAGGGTGGAGGAGACAAAAAGTCCATGGGCAGAGCCGGAGGGGACTTCCTATGTTGACGAGGCGCTGGCAGGGCAGATGCGGGCTCTGTACGGGAATCCGATCCCGGAGGGCGTGACAGAACCGGGGCAGGTGACCAGCCAGGTCAAAGGGCCGGGGCAGTACGGATGGATACTGGATCAGACCGGCTGGTGGTACCGCAATAGCGATAACAGTTACACGGCCAATGATTGGCAGCTGATCGACGGCAAGTGGTATTATTTTAATTCTTCTGGGTACATGGTGACAGGATGGATCCAGTGGAACGGGAAGTCCTATTACTGTGATTCTGTAAATGGAGACATGCAGGTTAGTAAGATGATCGAGGACGGAAGCGGAAGAAGAGTGGATTCTACAGGGGCGTGGATACAGTAGACGAATGGGCGCCATAGCATGGAGCCTGGGCAGGAGAATAAAGAAAAGGAGAGTTATGAAGAGTATGGCAGACAGTGTGATCCGGTTAAAAAGGCAGTTAAGGTATCAGGGGACGATCTTAAAGATCTACGAGGATACGGTTTTGGCCAATGGCCATGAGGCTCACTGGGATTTTATCCATCATGACGGAGCGGCGGCAGTGCTTCCGGTGACGGATGACGGAAAGATCTTGATGGTACGGCAGTACCGCAATGCTCTGGATCGGGAAACTTTGGAGATCCCGGCGGGAAAACTGGACGCGGCTGATGAGCCTAAGATCCAGTGTGCCTACAGGGAGTTGGAGGAGGAGACAGGCTATCGGACGGAGCACATGGAGTATCTGATGAGCGTGAACACTACAGTGGCCTTTTGCGATGAGGCTATTGATATTTTTGTGGCAAGAGATCTGATCCCCTCCCATCAGCATTTGGATGAGGATGAAGTGATCGACGTGGAGGCGTGGGAGTTGAAAGATCTGCTGGAGCTGATCTATAGCGGAAAGATGACGGATGCCAAGACTGTGGCGGCGATCACGGCTTACGCGGTGAAGTTCGGCGGGGGAAAATAACATACTTTCGTCTGCCCTGGCATATACTGTGACAACAGCGGACAGGGCGGACAATAATGAAAAGAATGAAGAGGATTTCCTTCTGGAATCTCTGGCTTGTGTCGATCATGGGCGGGATTCTGGTGGGAACTATATGGGCCAATCTGCTGGGCGGGGAGCTGCTGAAGCAGATTGGCTATTTTGATGGGATTTTTCAGACAGGGAAGGGATTGGATAGGGATGCAAGAAGGCAGCTCTGGGGATATGTGGTAAGGCAGCGGCTGTGCGAGGCGGGATTCGGAGGATTGCTGGCTATGACGCCTGTGGCGGCGCCGGGGTATCTGGTCCTTTCTTTTGGAACGGGGATGGCAATAGCCCTGGTCATAGCGGTTTTTACCTTGGAGAAAGGGTGGATGGGACTGGGATATTGGCTGGGAGCGGTTCTGCCTCATGGTCTTTGCTATGGGGCGGTGTGGCTGATCTTTGTTGCAGCCATAAAAGAGAGGCAGGATCTTAGGAAAATCAGGATCTGGCTGCTGACAGGAATCCTTGTAATGGGGGGATGTGTTCTGGAAGTTTGGGTAAATCCGTGGATCGTGGAGATGTTTTTTTGAACATTTTTTGAGCGCTCTCGCAAAATTCTTGCAAAATTGATCCGGCAGGTTTATAATGAGATTGTCTGCCAGTTCTGGGAGGAGTGTGGCCCAAAGGCTGCATCGGAGGTGTCCGGTCTCACACTGAATATCCCGGGAACACGCTCCGGCTGGCAGTCTTTTATGGGGTGACGTTGCCTGGGGCGATCCCATTGTCAGGGGTGTCGGCAAATAAAAAAATGCAAAAAAGTAAAAAATAAGCTGTACAAATCTCATATTTTGTGGTAGACTATGCTGGTAACAAGGACAGCGGACAGGTTGTCCTGGGTGAAATGGGGCATTGGCGCAGCTGGGAGCGCGTTTGAATGGCATTCAAAAGGCCGTGGGTTCGAATCCCATATGCTCCATGAGAAGGAATCCTTCGAAAATACCGGATTTAGTGATAGGTGCCGGATTTTTGAAGGATTTTTTGTGTATGAAATTAAAAAAATGCATACATTTGATAAAAAATATATGGACATTTTCCGACTTCTGGTGCATGATAAAAGAAATCATGATGATAATGAAGGAGGAGCTGACAGGATGGCAGGATTGGGGATTCGGATCTTAGGCGGACAGGGAGAGGAAAGGTGCCGGGCAAATGGTGATGACCAGATCGTTATGGTCTATAAAGGAGCGTATGAGCCTGGCGACCGGATTATTTTTGAGACAGATGAGACGGATGCTTATTATGTGATACGGGTGGACGGGGCTATGGATGAGGCTTATGTGTACTTGACGAAGAACCAGGTGGAGTATGTGATCCCATTTGACGAGAAGAAGATCTCCTATGATCCCGCCAGTTTTACAGGGGAGCGTCATTACATAACCATGAGAAAAGCCCGGGAGTATGAAAACAAAAGTTACCGCAATCTGGCAAAGAACGCGATAGACCAGCACGGTGATACGGGATGTTATCCCCACGCGTATGCCAATGTGGAGACGCGGGGAGAGTCGGTGTTTGCGGCGCGAAACGCCATTGACGGCGTGGTGGCCAACGAATCCCACGGGTCATGGCCCTTTCAGTCCTGGGGGATCAATATGCAGGATGACGCGGAATTTACCCTGGACTTTGGACGGAAGGTGGATGTGGACAGGATCTGTCTGTACACAAGGGCGGATTTTCCTCATGATAACTGGTGGGTGGAGGCTGCCTTTACCTTTTCCGACGGCAGTGTGGAGGTGGTAAAGATGGTTAAAAGTGTGAAGCCCCATGAGTTTGACATAAAAAAGAACGGTATTACCTGGGTGAGGTTAAGTCATCTGGTAAAAGCCGACGATCCGTCGCCGTTTCCGGCGCTGACGCAGATTGAGGTGTATGGGCAAAACGGTTGACTGCAAAAAGCCCTGGAGATGGGGGAGATTACTCCCCGATCCCCAGGGCTTTCTTAGCTAGCATATCTGCCATATCATTGTACTTGTCGCCGGAGTGGCCTTTCACTTTCACAAAACGGATCTCCACCTGTTCTTTTGCTTTCCGGAAAAATTCCCCATAGGCGATAGTTCCGGGTTTCTTCGCTGCCCATTCTCCGTTACACCATTTAGCGATGCCCTCATAGTCATGGTATATAGTAATGCTTTCGATATCATGGTCCAGACAATACTGCATGGCTGCCTCTGAGCCCTTGATCTCCCCGGCCACATTGCGCATTTCCGCCAAGTCGCTGTCGCTGAATCTTTTTGAGAAATGCATCTCCTCTCCCTGGTAGAAGAGGACGATCCCATAGGAGAAGGCCTTGGTTTTTACGTCATAGCTTCCGTCAACATAGGCTACAGCCTTGGTTTGGGGAAGTGTTTTTTGATCTGCGCAGCCGTGGATAAAGGTTTCTGCTTCCTCTTTGGTGGGAAAACTTTTATAGGCGGCTCCGGAAAATCCGTGTATTTGTTTCTGACATTCTGCCCAGGTCTCATAGATGCCGGGGGTTCTCCCTGTTTTCACTGCATAGAATTTTTTTGCCATCGTTTCGCTTCCTTCCTATTATGTTGGTAGTTTCGTTTTGGTAGTCACAGCATTCTTCGCACTTCCCCTACTGTCATCCCGGTCTGCTTCTTAAATACTTTATAAAAATACGTGGTGTTGCCATATCCCACCTCTTCGCCGATCTGGCGTATGGTTTTTTGGGGGTCCTGCAAAAGGATCAGGGCCTGGCCGATGCGCACCTTGGTCAGGATCTCCACAAAGGTTTCGTTTAGCTCCTGCTTTAGAAGGCGGCTTAAATAAAAGGGGCTGATCCCTACCAGCTGGGCCACATCCTCCAGGGAGATATCCTGGGAATACCGGTTTTCAATGTAGAGAAAGGCTTTTGTCACATACTCCCAGGACTTGCTAATGGGGCGGGAGTGAAGGTACCCCAGCTGGCATACTGCCTGGTGAAGGTTTTCTTTTAATTCCTGCCAGGAGGGACAGTCCCACAGCCCTTTCCAGGGACCGGGGATGTAGCCGGAGGCCTGGAGGGGAAAGGAGGAGCGGTCTGCCATCTGGCGATGGAGGGAAAGAAGAAAACAGGCGCTGCATGTTTTCACGGAATCCAGAGGCATTTCCAGTAAGACGGCCTTCTGAAGCAGGCTGTCTATGGCGTCCAGGCACTGGTCCGTCTGGCCAGATGCCAGAAGCCGGGCTAAAGGTTCTTCCTGATGAAGAAACACATTTTGCGCCTGGGAACCAGGCGTGTGTTCGAAGAAAAAGACTCCAAAGTCCTGTCTGCCGATCAGGACGCTGCTGCTCTCCTTCCAGGCAGCCGGCAGCTCGTCAAGGGTAAATTTCCAGGAGCTTACTCCAAACAGGAGGGGTCTGTGAAGGCTTTCCAGAAGATGGCCGGCCCACTGCCTGTAATTGCTTCTCCCTACGCCGGGACCGGGGATCAGGTACAGCAGCAAGTCCTGGTAGTGGGCCCGGCCAAGGCACAGACAGACCTGGTTTAAGGGGGTCAGGATTTCCTGGGCTGCTTTGGCGTTCCATGGAGCGCAGGTATTTGTGCTATATAGAGTGCGGCTGTCCAGGTTCGGGAACAAGTGGCCATCCGGGTTCCCCAACGGTTCGGTATTGTCGGGATGGCGGGCGGTTACCAGAAAACCGCCTTCATATTCCTGGTTTAGGGAGTCCAGGAAGATCTTAGCGGTCTGGTCGTCAACTTCCCCCAGGAGGATGGAGGACATGATGTCGTGTTTGGCAAGCCGGTGTACTTCCCCGGTGAGGCGGTGAATGGTCTCCTGAGAAGATTTTTTTTGCCGCTCCGCGCCCAGGGACTCCAGGATCTTTTTCATGGTGTCAAGAAACACCGGCTTTTGTATCGGTTTCACCATATAGTCAGATGCGCCCAGGGCAAACGCCCTTTTGGCGTAATCAAATTCGCTGTAGGCGGAGTGGATGATGATCTTCATGTCAGGATTGCGGCTTCGGACCATGTCCAGAGCGTCAAGGCCGTTTAACCCGGGCATATTGATGTCCACAATGGCGATGTCCGGGTGATCCCGGCCTACGCTGGCGGCAAGATCAATGCCGTTGGACACGCTGGGAAGGATCCGCAGGCCCGGGAAATTATTTTTCAGAAGCATTTCCAGGGCAATACATTCAATGGGCTCATCATCCGCGATTAAAATAGAATAGTTGTTAATTGTCATTGTCATAGTCCTTTTTTGGTTGATACAGGAGTTTTTTGTGTAAAGGGAAGAAAGATTGAGATCTTTGTCTCCACATTTGGGATACTGGTGATCTCTATATCTGCACTGCCGTGGAAATAGATCCGCAGTCTTGCGTAGACATTGGACAGTCCAAGTTTTTGTTCCGGATGTTTGGACTGCTTCATTTCCCTGCGGACTTGTTCCAGTTCTTCTTGTTTCAGGCCTGCGCCGTTGTCAATGATCCGGATGATCCCAAGGCTGTTTTCAGGATCGTATTCTGTTCGGATGGTTACGTGCCCGTTTTTCAGATACATGCCCACGCCGTGGGTGATGGCGTTTTCCACAAGGGGCTGAAGGATCAGGGCGGGAACTGTGATGGCGTGGAAGGTTTCATCCAGTTCAAAAGTAAATTGAATACGGCTTCCGAAGCGCTGTTCCAGCAGAGATACATAGATGCCCAGATTTTCTATTTCCCGGGACAGGGGAACTTCCCTTGCGGCAGAGTCCAGGGCATAGCGCAAAAGGGCTGCCGTGGAATCCAAAAGCTGGGAGGTCTGTTCCGCGTCCTCCATGTAGGCGGTCTGGGAGATCATGTTCAGGGTGTTGAACAAAAAATGAGGATTTATCTGCATCTGCAGGGATTTTAGCTGGCTTGTCCGCAGAAGGTTGGTGATCTGCAGGTTTTCTACCTCTTTTTGGTGGAGCTTGATCTCAATGTCCGCGTGTTCCCGGATCTTTTCCATCTGTTCCTGGATGGTCTTTATCATGGAATTAAACACGCTGACCAAGATGTTCACCTCCTGGTTGGAGGCGCACCGGAGGGCGACTTCCCGATAATCTTCCACATGGGTCAGGCCGTATCCCTGGATGGAGGCGGTAAGTTCCTCAATAGGATCTACAATAGAGCGGGACAGCAAAAACGAGTAAACTATGTCAGCTCCGATCATTAAAAGGAGGAACAGGATAATAAGGGCCACAAAAAGGCGCTGTGCTTTCTGCAGGGATTCCATTTTCCGGTTGGTGTGTTCCAGGATCTGAACATTAAGGCTTCTAAATCCGGTGTTCAGGGTGTCGTAAATGCTTTCTGCTTTGTAGTAGGCCCTGTTTCGCCCCTGGGGCCGGGGAGAGGCCAGAACCTCTTTTAGAGCGGCGCCGTAATTTTGGAGCATCAGAGCAGTATCTTCCATGTCCCTTTGATAGACAGGATCGATCCGAATGTCCCCGAGGAGCATTGCGGAGCGCTCCAGGCTGGCCAGAGAAGCTTCCTCTGACGCCAGTATGGAGTCGTCACCCCTGGTGGCGTAGGCTGTCAGCTGGGAGTGGAGGCTTTCGAGGCCCCGGTAAAAATTGTGCAGTTCCAGCTGCTGCCGTCCAAGCCGGCGTTGCTGCAAGTTGGACAGAAGGCAGAACAGGATAACAGACACGGACAGGAGAAATACAAAGAAAATGTTCTGCGCAAAAAAGGTATTTAGTTTTCGCTCTGTGGTGTCAGCAGAAGATTTCCGTTGTACAGATGCCATGTGACGCCCTCGCTTTCGTATGGTGAGATCGTGTCTAAATTTTCTTTGGAGATGATGATATTTTCCAGATAGATGGTATCCTCTTTGGGAGGGACGCCTTCTTTATGGTTTTTCAGGATCTCTACCGCCATTTGCCCCATGACGCCGCAGTCCTGGGTGATGGTACAGTGGTATCGCCCGGACGCGATGTGATCTAAGATCTCGGCTGTGTGGCCGGAGACAATGACCCGCATGTGGTCGTACTGCGGCCCTAAGTCGCTGAGGATCTCCCCGGTTATGATGGAGGAGTATCCTTCGGCGCAGAAGATGGCGTTGATCTTGGGGTGATCTTTCAGGAGGGCAGGCAGCATCTCTCGGATGGTCAGAAGGCTGTAGTTGGCTTCCATGACAGCTTCCACGCGGCAGTCAGGATGAAGGGACAGCTGGTCTTCAAAGCCTTTTAGCCGCTGGCTTTGGTTTTCGCTGGAACTGCTTCCGATGAGCACCGCCGCGTAGAGCGGTTCTGATATGCCTAAGGTCATCTCTCTTCCGGCAGCCCGCCCCATCTCATAATTATTGGGGCCGATATAGCAGAGACGGTCCGTGTCAGGGTTGTCATTGTCAATGAGGATCACAGGGGTGCGGGCCCTGGAAGCTTCTTTTAAGGCGTTAACTACCGCGGGTTCGCTGCTTCCGGCGGTGATCAGTCCGTCGGGGCGGGCGTAGAGCTCCGACCGGATGGCCTGTCCCATGGAGACGGCGTCGGACTCCAGAAAGCCTGTAAACTTGGTGTTGGTGTGAAGCTGCTTGTCTGCCTGGAGCATCCCGTAAGCCGTGTTGCCCCAGTATCCCGCGTTGGCAAAAGGGCTGATGAAGGTGAACCGGTAATCATAGGAAAACTCCTCTGGTTTTGCTTTGTCAAATTGCAGGACCATGGAGAAGAAGATCCAGAAAAAGACAAAAAACAATAGGATAAGGCTGTTAAATGTTTTTTTCATTAAGGTTCCTCCCTGCTGCCGGCGCGGACATTTTTTCAAACACACTCTAGCATAAATAGGCGGGGACTGCAAGAAGGAATTGCGACGTAGTCCCATGTTTGCAAAATTTGGCATAAGGACAAGATCGTGCATATTTTTTGGCAAACATGTACAGGGAAGTGTCAAAAACTTGGAGATGATTTGTGCGGGTTTGGATGGTATGATAGTGCTATGAACAGGCGGCCTAAAAGGCGCCAAAAAATAGGAGGAGATAGTATGATGAAAAGAACATTATCCGCGGCTTTGATCTGTATGATGGCAGCGTCCGTGATGGGCGGCTGCGGGGACGGCGCGCAGGAGACGAAAGCGCCAGAGACTCAGGCAGAGCCCCAGACTTCTGCCCAGGAGACTGCGGAATCTGAGACAGAGACGGAAGCAGAAAGCGAGAAGAAGGAGAGCGGGGATACTTATGGCTGCCAGCTGTATGGAACGGTAACCGACGCGGGACAGGTGGTCAGCGAGATGGTTATTGATTTCGGGGACAGCAAAAAGGTGACTAATGTGGAGAATGATACATTTACGGTTCATGCCACAGCGTCTGTGAAGGAATTTTTAGAGGGGACGGACCTGGAAAGTTACGGAGATTATGACATTGACCGGAAGATCGTGAAGACGGAGACAGACGGGCAGAAGGTGATCCTTTATTTTGACCAGTCAGAGGGAGCGACCCTGGCTTACACGTCAGGTTCCAGAAATTATCCGGCTGATCTGACCTACACCATTATCCAGAACAAGCCAGTCACTCTGACCGCGGCTGACGGGACTATGCTTGAGGAGGAGTACACGGCGGAGTATACCTGCGACAATACGGTGGAGGATGAGGAGACAGCCAAGTTTGAGTCCGTGCTTGTGGACGGGGGGATCAATTATCAGTTCTATAATGCAGGCGAGGGGGCTGACAAGCTTGTAATCTGGTTCCACGGAAACGGGGAGGGAGATCTTTTGGAGTCCCGGAACAATGTGGCTCAGATCCTTGGCAACCGGGGCGGCGTGGCCTGGGCCAGCGATGAGTTCCAGGAGATTTTGGGCAAAGCCCACGTGATGGCTTTCCAGGCGCCGGATACCTGGTACTACGCCCAGAGAGACGGGCTTCTTGAAAAGGCTGCGGATGAGATCAAAGAAGTGGTGGAGAAGTACAAGGTAGATCCTGGGAAAGTTCTTGTGGCAGGGTGTTCCGCGGGAGGGTACATGACCTCCAGAATGCTCATCGCTCACCCGGAGCTGTTTGCGGCTGCCGTGATAAACTGTCCGGCCTATGATGTGGCAAGCGACCGGGGCGGCGAGACGCCTACGGATGAGGAGCTGAAGGCCATCAAGGACTCCGGCGTTCCTGTCTGGCTGGTACAGGGGGAGACGGACAGCGTGGTTGCCACGGAGGAGTGTTCTAAGCGGCTGTTTGCTATCCTGACCGAGGGACAGGAGGTGACAGAGACGGCGGTGAAACAGGAGATGGAGCAGGATTCGGATTTTACCACCTATGAGACTGCTGACGGCAAGTACAAATTGTCGCTGTATGAAACCACAGAGGATGATAAGCTGCGGTTTGCGGAGGACTATGACCGGGATGGGGAGATGACGGAGGTGCTGTACAGCAACCATTGGTCCTGGATCTATACTTTGAAGAATAATCCGCAGGCGGCGGACGGGACGCATATTGTGGACTGGGCTGCCGGGTTTGTTAATAAATAGGATATGACGGGGAAGGAGCTGCCTGGGGGCGGCTCCTTTTGTTGGCTTTTGGAAGGTTTTCAGGAAGGGAAAGAAGGGATTGACATTCCTTTGAGGGGTGGGATAAAATTGGGGGGGAGAAGTATTTGGGAAAGCAGGATAGATAGACCGATAATGTGGAAGGGAGATAGTTTGATGTTGCTGCAGACGTTGAAGCTTCATAATTTCAGATGCTTTTCGGATATCCGTGCGGATTTTAGAGAGCGGCTAACTGTCCTTGTGGGAGGGAACGGAACAGGGAAGCAAAAATGACGATCCAGCAGTATCAGTACAGGAAAGAGATACCGGAATATCGCGCTGTGTGCCAGGCTATGGAACAATGTTTTCAGGGAATTACCGGGTGTAAACAGGCCCTGCCAGAGAATAGAAAAAGGGTTTTAGAGGAATTGCTTTTAGACATCAGAAAAAATATTCGGATGCGGAAAGTGATATTCGCTCATAGTGCAAAAGAGGGCTTAAGAAGTTTTTGGAGCAAAAGGAATATAAGGAGCCGTATGTTGGAATTTTGATCGCTTGGCTGGAGAAGCATGTATAGCAGCTGATACATAATGATATGAATTTGAGGAGGAAAACATGATTACAGACCGTCTATATGAGTTAGCATTCCAATACAAGAAGACCAAATTGTGGGAAAAGATAAGAAATCTTCAGATCTTTGCCGTAAAGCTGTCCGACGGCCGGACAGGCTACATCTCCATCATGGGAGACAATGGCTTCTGCCATGGGGTGTGCCTGTACATAGGGGATGAGGGTTATTGGGCGTTTCGGAATCTGTGGAAAGAGGGAGGGTGCATACTCTATGATCTGGAGTATGACAAGGAAGGCATGGAGCTGAAATGTCTGCAGTGTGTCTTTGAGAAAAAGGATATGCTTTCTGCCAACGAATATGAAGAGATCAAAACCTATACCCGGTCCCACGGCATGAGGCTGGCAGGAAAGTACGCGTATCCCAGATTCCAGAAACGCGAGCCATACTGTCTGCCGTGGGAGCTGCAGACAGAGGAGGAGACGGACTGCCTGTGTCAAGGTTTGTCCGCAGCCATTGAGATGGCCAACTTCTTGGAGGGGACCACCCGGAATGAGTTTTATTTGGAGGATATGGACGGGGCCACAGTGGAGATCCCTATGCTGGAACAAAAAGACGGCGCCTACGTTCTGGCAAAGACCAGGCTGCCGGAGAATGAGCCGCCCAGATGGCCGGAGCCGAAACAGTACAATGAGATCGCTATGGCCAGCCTGAAAAAGGCCCGGAGGGAGGGAACCTGGCAGTGCCAGATCATGCGGCTTATGGAGCTTGTACAGGAGGACCCGGAAGAAATACCTGCGTTCCCGGCGCAGCTGTTGGCTGTGGATGTTAAATCAGGCCATATCCTGCCTTTAGCGCCTGCGGTCCACTATGAGAAGGAACCGGAGGAGCTGTTTAACAGGATGCTGGAGGCATTTGCGCAGCAGGGGGTATGTCCTGAAAAAGTGGAAGTGAGCGATGAGGCTACATTTGCGTTTTTCAGAGCTCTCTCCGAGAAATTGGGAGTTGCGGTAGCTATGCGGGACGAACTGCCAGAACTGGAAGACGTCCGTGAAGATCTTTTGGATATGGATCCGAATCCGGTGATGGATGAATTTGACTCTTTGCTGGATCTGCTGGAAGGAGAACAGTCCCAGGCAAAAGCAAAAGGGAGGAAGAAGACTGCAAATGAATCCTATGTCATCAGCGTTTCTCTTGGAAGAGGGTGTTACCGCCATATCCGGATCTCTGGGAAATGCTCTTTATGGGATCTGCACTGCGCTATTATAGATGCCTTTGAGTTTGACGATGACCATGCCCACGCGTTCTTTATGGACAATGTGAAGTGGAGCGATCGGGACAGCTACTATACGGAGGCCATAGGGGAGGGAAGACCGACTACGGAAAAGACTCGTATTGGCAGCGTGGGGCTGTATAAAGGGATGGCATTTAAATACGTGTTTGATTTTGGAGACGAGTGGGTGTTCCAGTGCAAGGTGCTTAAGGTGGAGACGGGGGATTCAGGGGAGGCTGTGGTTATAAAAAGCAAGGGGGAAGCTCCTTCTCAGTACGGCGATGCGGACGACGAGTGGGACGATGAGTAGACGGATGCGCGGATAGAGGAAGACCCGGAGAACTGCAGCCGTAAAAAAGAATATTAAACTTACCTTAAGATGCTTGCTTTTTCCCAGGATTTGGATTACTCTAAGGAAGGACCGCAGCCGGCAGGTTTGGCTTTGCGGACCAGAAGGATCATGAAAAATTCAGGGGGAGGAGAGGTATTGAGAAGCATTAAAAAAAGGAATAGGTCAAGGATCCTGACTGCGGCGGCAGTTATGTCGCTTATGTGGTCTGTTTTGGCCTTTGCGGAGGAGACGCAGCAGGATCCGCCCCGCAATCAGTGGATCGACATGGAGAAAGGGCCTGGGGAGGCCCGCTGGGTGGATGAAAACGGCGTGATCTCGGAAACGCCGGGGATGAAGCCCGGGCAGGTTCAGCAGAAGGATGATTTTAGGCCGGTTGGACCTGGCTATGTTCAGCAGACTGAAAAACAAGAGGCGGACCAGAACGATCAGGACAGGGCGGCGGGAACCGGCCAGAGCAGTCAGGACGGGGCGGACGAAGGGGCAGGACAGAGCGATCCGGATATCGCGGCCCAAGAAGCAGGGCAGAACAGTCAGGATATGGCAGCGGAAGAAGCAAACCGGCAGACTGCGGGAAACGGGGGCGGTGAGACCGGCCAGCCGGCGCAGGATGCATCTTTAGCGGAAGCGGGCCAGCAGACCAGTGGCCGGGCGATCGATCCTGGCCGTCCCATGGTGGCGCTGACGTTTGACGACGGCCCTTATGCCCCGGTGGGTAACCAGATCATGGACTGCCTGGCCGCCTATGGAGGAAAAGCCACTTTTTATGTGGTGGGCAACCGCTGCGCTTCCTATCAGGCGGAGATGCAGCGGATGGCGGCAGAGGGCCATGAGATCGGCAATCACACTTATGAGCACAAATATCTTAATAAATTAAGTCCTGACCAGATTCAGTATCAGGTCAATAAGGGAACAGAGGCCATTCTGACAGCCAGCGGGGTGGCTCCGGCTACGGTGCGTTTGCCTGGAGGCAACAAAAACGCTACAGTGCTGGCCAATGTTCAGGCGCCTATTATCATGTGGAGCATTGACACATTGGACTGGAAGACAAGAAACACCCAGAGCACAGTGGACAAGGTTTTGGGAGATGTGAGGGACGGAGATATCATCCTGATGCATGAGCTGTACAGACAGACAGGCGACGCGGCGGCGCAGATCATACCTGCCCTGGTGGAACGGGGATTTCAGCTGGTGACGGTCAGTGAACTGGCGCAGTACCGGGGCGGGCTTCAGGGCGGTCATGTATACAGCGCTTTCCGTCCGTAAATTAGCAACCAGAAGAAATAAATGAGACAGAGGGAAACCCCATAGATAGGGCTGTGGAGATTCCCTCTGTTTTTGTGTATTTTTTACAGGATACTGGCCTTTAGGATCTTGTTCAGCCCTTTGAAACACAGAAATGCCCCAACACAGATGGATATGAGATAGATCCCGATCCCCGGGATCACGCCCAGAGCCAGGGAGATCTGATGGAAGACCACCTGAGTTATGGGGTAGTAAGGTGAGATGTAAAACATATCCGCCTTTCCTCCCGTAAATACATTGACAGCGGTTGCAATGAGGCAGAACGCAAAAAACAGGGGAATCGTGTAGAGGAAATCCCGTGTTGTCCGCCCTGCCAGGCCGCAGCCAGCACAGAAGAATGACAAAAATACCAGAAAAATATGCCACACAAGCCCATGAAGCGTCAAGGTCCAGTATGGATGCATCAGTCCGGAGGGTTCTGCCAGGGCCATGATCCCTCCCAGAAGTCCGAAAGATTCCAGATAGGCGGCGGCTGTCCTTCGCGGTGTCCCCTGGCCAAGCAGAGGAAATACCAGGCACAAGTACATCGGGGTACTGCACAGCTGAAAGGGAAAATACCACCAGTCATAGCACCCGTGATTAACCACTTCATAGATAAATAGCTGCTTATACACTTCGCTGACCCCAAGGATGACTCCGCAGTTCCACAGGATAAGACTGGCATGAGCCTTGTGGCGCCTCCCAAGAAAGGCGGCCAGAAAGCCTGAGGCAGCGAGTCCAAGAAGGGAGAAGATAATGTGGAAGGCAGACCAGGGCGCAGGGGGAGTCATGGGCCACGCGGTTTTTTGGAGCAGATCAAAAAGGAATGTCGGCTCGGTCTGCGCCGCGGTAAAGATCATGTCAATCCTCATGGTAATCCCTCCTTTGAAGCTCTTTTTGCCTGGCAGAACGTAATACAATCATGAAAAGTATACCCCATATTTTATGCAGAATCAACGCCTTTCCACGTTAGAAGGGCAGAAGAATGTGGAAGCGCGGGCATTTGACAGCAGATTTGGTAAAAATTTTACTTGATTAATCTGAAAAATGCTATATAATGGATTACTAGCAATGTTGGGTTTATGCATTGCTATGCATATATATAAGGAGGACATTATTATGAAAAAACAGGTAATAGCATTATTGACAGCAGCCATGCTGGCTGGCGCCATGGCAGGATGCGGTTCAGGCGGAGCCGACGCGACGACAGCGGCAGCTGATACCACCGCGGCAGAGACTACCACCGCAGGGGATACTACCGCAGCCGACACCAAGGCAGAGGCTGAGGACGAGGCGGAGACCACCGCAGCCGCGGCAGGCGGGGAAGGAAAAGTCCTGGTTATGGCTACCAACGCGGAGTTCCCGCCCTATGAGTATCACGACGGCGGCGACATCGTAGGAATCGACGTTGAGGTGGCGGAAGCCATTGCCGGGAAGCTGGGCATGACCCTGGAGGTTGAGGATATTGCCTTCGACTCCATCATTCCGGAGCTGGAAAGCGGCAAGGCGGATATCGGCGTTGCCGGCATGACCGTAAATGAGGACCGTTTGAAGAACGTGGACTTTACAGACCCATACACAACGGCTTCCCAGGTAATTATTGTAAAAGAGGACAGCGAGATCGCAGGGCCGGATGATCTGAAGGGCAAATATATCGGCGTTCAGCTGGGGACCACCGGCGACATCTACGCTTCCGATTATGAGGCCGACGGTTCTACTATTGAGCGTTACAACAAGGGATTTGAGGCGGTTCAGGCGATGCAGCAGGGCAAGATCGACGCCGTAGTGATCGACCAGGAGCCGGCAAAAGTCTTTGTCTCCCAGAATGAGGGGATTAAGATTCTGGATGAGGCGCTGACTGTGGAGGAGTACGCCATTGCCGTCAAGAAGGGCAACACAGAGCTTCTTGACCAGGTAAACGGGGCGCTGGCCGAGCTTAAGGAGTCCGGCGAACTGCAGGCGATCATTGACAAATATATTTCAGCAGAATAATACATTTCAGCAGAATAAAGGAATAGGGAACGAATACCATGAGTGAAAAGTTCAGAGCTGATTTTTATCAGAATTTTATTGAGGACGACCGTTGGAAATACATTGTAAACGGCTTGGGCAATACCATTAAGATTACGCTTTTTGCGGTGCTTCTGGGCATTGCCCTGGGGTTTTTGGTGGCGATCATCCGTTCCACTTTTGAAAAGACCGGCAAGTTAAAACTGTTAAATCTTCTGTGCAGGGTGTATCTGACGGTTATCCGGGGAACCCCGGTGCTGATCCAGCTTCTGCTTATTTACTTCGTGGTGTTCGGTTCTGTCAGGATTGACAAGTCTCTGGTGGCCATACTGGCCTTCGGCATCAACTCCGGGGCCTATGTGGCGGAGATTTTTCGAAGCGGGATCATGTCCATTGACAACGGCCAGTTTGAGGCGGGCCGCAGCCTGGGGTTCAATTACACCCAGACCATGCTCTACATCATCATGCCCCAGGCATTTAAGAATGTGCTTCCGGCTCTTGGCAATGAGTTTATCGTGCTGCTAAAGGAGACGTCTGTGGCCGGATATATCGCCATCCAGGATCTGACTAAAGGCGCGGATATTATCCGAAGCCGTACATACAGCGCGTTTATGCCCCTTATGGCGGCGGCAGTTATTTACCTGGTGATGGTGATGATTTTTACTTACTTTGTACAGAGGCTGGAGAGGAGGCTGAGGAGCAGTGACCACTAATGGAAATGATGCGCTGATCCAGGTGCAGCACCTGGGAAAAAGCTTTGAGCAATTGGATGTCTTGAAGGATATCACCGTTGATATCCACAAGGGCGACGTGGTGTGCGTCATTGGGCCTTCCGGCTCCGGTAAGAGTACGTTTCTGCGGTGTTTAAACCGCCTGGAGGAGCCTACCTCCGGGAAGATCTTCTTTGAGGGCGTGGATATCACGGACCCTAAGACGGACATTGACAAACACCGCCAGAAAATGGGCATGGTGTTCCAGCAGTTTAACCTGTTTCCTCACATGACCATTATGAGAAACCTTACTATTGGTCCCATGAAGCTTCAGGGGCGGAGCCAGAGTGAGGCGGAGGCGGAGGCCAGGAAGCTTTTGGAGCGGGTGGGCCTTGCGGACAGGGCTCAGGCTTATCCCAGCCAGCTGTCGGGTGGCCAGAAACAGAGGATCGCCATTGTGCGGGCCTTATGCATGCGGCCGGAGGTTATGCTTTTTGACGAGCCTACATCCGCCCTGGACCCGGAGATGGTGGGGGAGGTCTTAAATGTTATGCGGGATCTGGCCAGGGAGCGGATGACCATGGTGGTGGTCACCCACGAGATGGGATTTGCCAGGGAGGTGGCTGACAGGGTCATGTTCATAGACGGCGGGTATTTTCTGGAGGAGAACGCGCCGGCAGAGTTTTTTGCCAATCCGAAGAATGAGAGGCTTAAGAACTTTTTGAGTAAGGTTTTGTGACGGGCGACGGAAATCCGGCCATATGTCTGGGGTTTTCGCGGGATGTTTCTGTGGAATAAAAAGAGACCAGGGGAATCCGGGGAGGATTGGCCCTGGTTTTTTTGTTGGATAAAGATTCTATTTTCAAATCTAAAAATCCTCTAAATTAGTATAAAGGTTTCGGTATATGTCTTGAAAAGTCCGGCTGATTGGTATATGGTTTAGGGTGAAAGACAAGAGTACTCCAGGAAAGGAGCGGATCCGACATGAAATATCTGGTGATATACAGCAGCAGGACAGGCAACACGGAGAAGATTGCCATGGAGATTTTCGAGGCTCTTCCGGGGAAGTCTAAGGATATTCAGAGAGTGGAGGAGCAGAGCGGCGAAGCGGATACTTATTTTGTAGGGTTTTGGAATGATAAAGGTATATGCGGCGGCGAGATCATGGAGTTTCTGGAGGGACTTCACGGAAAGCAGGTGGCTATCTTCGGGACCTGCGGCATGGGGGAAGACCCGGAGTACTGCCGTCAGGTGTCAAAGCGGGTGGAAGCGCTGATCCCGGAGGACAACCGGTATCTTGGGTCTTTCCTCTGTTCCGGGAAGATGGTTCCTCAGGTTTTGGAGCGGTACCGCATGATGCAGCGGCAAAAGGATTCTCCGCGCATCCGGCAGATGATCCAGTCCTGCGAGGAGGCTATGCTTCACCCGGACAGCAGGGATTTGGCCAATGCCAGGATGTTTGTGGAGGAGATCATAGGGGAAACGGGAGTTTTTTAATTTGAAAAAAGAAAGGGGACATTGATATGGGAGTGAAAGAGCAAAAGCCGGGCAATAACAGGAAGCCGTTTATTTTTTACTATGCCATGGTCATGCTGATCATGACGGCTATTAATCTGTTTCTTATGCCCAGTGTGCAGCGGAAAAGCGTTACAGAGGTTCCGTACAACACGTTCCGGGATATGATCGAGGAAGGCGTGGTGACCCAGGTGGGAAGAAACGAGCAGCAGATCACGTTTCTGGCAAAGACCGGGGAGAAGAATCCTCTGGGGGACGATGTGATACGCTGGTACAAGACGGGCAACTGGCCCGATGAAGATCTGACTCAGGTTTTAAGGGATAACGGCATCGCGTTTTCAGAGGAGATCATAGAGCCTACCTCGCCCATCGTGTCAGTCCTGGTATCCTGGATCATTCCCATTGTGCTGTTTGTGGTCATCGGTCAGTTTCTGTCCAGGCAGCTTCAGAAAAAGATGGGCGGCAATGCCATGACATTCGGTAAGTCCAATGCAAAGATTTATGCGGAGTCGGAGACCGGCAAGACCTTTACCGACGTGGCAGGGCAGGAGGAGGCCAAGGAGGCTTTGAAGGAGATCGTGGATTTTCTCCACAACCCTCAGAAGTACGCGGAGATCGGCGCCACTCTGCCTAAAGGCGCTTTGTTGGTGGGTCCTCCAGGAACCGGTAAGACACTGCTTGCCAAGGCGGTGGCCGGGGAGGCTAAGGCGCCGTTTTTCTCCATCTCCGGCTCCGAGTTTGTGGAGATGTTTGTGGGCATGGGAGCGGCCAAGGTGCGGGATCTGTTTAAGCAGGCCAACGAAAAGGCCCCTTGTATCGTGTTCATTGATGAGATCGATACCATCGGCAAGAAGCGGGACGGCGGCGGATTCTCCGGCAATGATGAGAGGGAGCAGACCTTAAATCAGCTTTTGGCGGAGATGGACGGTTTTGACGGCCGCAAGGGCGTGGTGATTCTGGCAGCCACCAACCGGCCGGAGTCCCTGGACCCTGCGCTTTTGCGCCCGGGGCGGTTTGACAGGCGGATTCCTGTGGAGCTGCCGGACCTTAAAGGGCGGGAGGCTATTTTAAAGGTTCATGGGAAGAATGTGAAGATGGACGACAGCGTAAGCTACGGGGAGGTGGCCAGGGCTACTTCCGGGGCCAGCGGCGCGGAGCTTGCCAATATCGTCAATGAGGCGGCTCTTCGGGCGGTGCGCATGGGGCGCAGCGTGGTGAGTCAGCAGGATCTGGAGGAAAGCGTGGAGGTGGTCATCGCCGGATATCAGAGAAAGGATTCCGGCGTTACGGGCAGAGAGAAAAAGATCGTGGCGTACCATGAAGTGGGCCACGCCCTGGTGGCGGCGTGTCAGACCAACTCGGCCCCGGTACACAAGATCACCATTATCCCCAGAACTTCCGGTGCTTTGGGCTATACTATGCAGGTGGATAAGGATG
Source organism: uncultured Hungatella sp. (assembly GCA_910588505.1). Lineage (GTDB taxonomy): Bacteria > Bacillota > Clostridia > Lachnospirales > Lachnospiraceae > UBA3402. Next base: position 20,977 of record CAJUPQ010000026.1, read on the forward strand.
AGCGGTATCTCATGAGCAGGGATGAGGCGTTTAACAAGATTGCCACGTTTACCGGAGGAAGGGCGGCGGAGGATCTGATCTTCCACTCCATCACTACGGGGGCAGCCAATGATATTGAACAGGCTACGAAGCTGGCCAGGGCAATGGTGACCCGGTACGGCATGAGCGAGCAGTTTGGCATGGTGGCTCTGGAGACGGTGACGAACCAGTATTTAGGCGGGGATACGTCTCTGGCCTGCTCACCGGAGACGGCTAAGGTTATTGATGATGAGGTTGTGAAGCTGGTGGGGAAAGCCTATGACAGGGCTATGGAGATCTTAAAGGACAATGAGCAGAAGCTTCATGAGATCGCCCAGTATCTTCTGGAGCAGGAGACCATCAGCGGGGAAGAGTTTATGGAGATCTTGAAAGCTCCGGCAAAGGAGGGAGCGGCAGAAGACATAGAAGGTTAAGGCAGGGACGAAATGGCCATGTGAGGAAAATTTACGGATGCGGCTGCAAATCCGCTTGCATTTTTTCTAAAAAGGTGTATAATCCAATATATGAACAATTATTCATATAAAGTCCGTATAGGATAGATCCAGGAGGGTATGCCTTATGAAAAAGAAATTTAAGATGGAGAATCTGGACTGCGCCAACTGCGCGGCAAAGATGGAGGCCGCTATTAACAAGATCGAGGGCGTGAAGGAGGCTACGGTCAGCTTTATGACCCAGAGGCTGGTCATTGAAGGAGATGACGACAGGTTTGATGAGATCGTGAAGGAAGCAGTGGCGGCGTGCAGGAAAGTGGATGCTGACTGTGAAGTGATAGTATAGTAAAGTGACAACTGTGGATCATAAAGAGAAAAGCAGCGGGATGAGAAGAGGCCCGCTGCTTTTTATATGATATTTTTCCGTGCATCCCCTTTCGGAGGAATGGTATTTGTGGTAAACTGGTGATAACATTTAAGAATATAGGAAGGTATCCAAAGGAGGAAACTATGAGCCAAACCTACGACAAATTGATGAAATGCTACAAGAGCATGAAGAAAAAGGTGAAGTTTAAGCCGGAGGTGGCGCTGATCTTAGGGTCAGGGCTGGGGGATTATGTGAAGCAGGTCCAGGTGGAGGCCACGGTTGCGTATTCGGATATCGAGGGTTTTCCGGTTTCCACGGTTCCGGGCCATAAGGGGAGGTTTGTGTTCGGGTATGTGAAAAAGGTTCCTGTGGTCATCATGCAGGGAAGAGTTCACTACTATGAGGGCTATGATATGGCGGATGTGGTGCTTCCTGTCCGTCTGATGAAGATGATGGGAGCTAAGGTGCTGTTTCTGACCAATGCGGCCGGGGGTGTCAACAGCGATTTTAGCGCCGGGGAGCTGATGCTTATTAAGGATCACATAAGCTCGTTTGTCCCGTCTCCGTTGATCGGGCCCAATATAGACGAGCTGGGTACCCGTTTTCCGGATATGAGCGATATTTATAATAAGGAACTGCGGGTCCTGATCAAAAAAGCGGCGAAGAAACTGGGGATCCCTCTTCAAAAGGGCGTGTATCTGCAGCTTACAGGGCCGGCTTATGAGTCTCCGGCGGAGATCCGCATGTGCAGGCTTCTGGGAGCCGACGCGGTGGGCATGAGCACTGCCTGCGAGGCTGTGGCGGCCAATCATATGGGGATGAAGATCTGCGGCATCTCGTTTATTTCCAATCTTGCCTGCGGCATGACCGATGAGCCTTTGAGCCACAAGGAGGTGCAGGAGGCGGCTGACAGGGTGGCGCCGCTGTTTGAGAAGCTGGTGACGGAGTCTATTGGCATGATCGGCAAGAGTTTAAAGGAGAAAAAGCAGGGAAAGAGTTAGGATGCCTGGCAGGAGGACGGAAGATGAATACAGTGATCATTGGGATCGCGGGAGGGACCGGGTCCGGAAAATCTACGTTTACTAACCGTTTGAGAGAAGCCTTTCATGAGGATGTGGCGGTGCTGTATCATGACAATTATTACCGGTCTCAGGACGAGATCCCCTTTGAGGAGCGCAAAAAGGTAAATTACGACCATCCGGACGCGTTTGAGACAGAGCTTTTGTTAAAGCAGCTGGAGGAGCTGAAAGCGGGAAGGAGCATCCACTGTCCGGTGTATGATTATTCCCAGCACAACCGGTCAGACCAGGTCGTGCTGGTGGAGCCCAGACGGGTGATCCTTCTGGAGGGGATCCTGGTGCTGGCGGATGAGAAGCTGCGAGAGCTTTTGGATATTAAGGTGTATGTGGAGGCGGACGCCGATGAGCGGATCCTGCGGCGGGTGATCCGGGATGTGAAGGAGCGGGGAAGGGATATTGAGGGCGTTGCCCGTCAGTACCTGACCACGGTAAAACCCATGCACTATCTGTACGTGGAGCCTACCAGAGCGCTGGCAGATATTGTGATCAACAGCGGAAAGAATCCGGTGGCGTTTGAGATGATGAAAAATAATATTGAGAAGATCATTGCGGCGTCCGCGCCTTGATCCCGGAGGAAGGAGAGAGGGAGGTTTTTGGAATATGGTCGAGATGGAAAAAGGACTGCTGGAGCGTTTGAGGCAGCAGGGGTTTGACGCGGCGAGGGAGATTCTGGAAGCCGGAGACTTAAAGGCGGGGCAGCTGTTTGTGGTGGGGTGTTCCACCAGCGAGGTCTGCGGTGGCAGGATCGGCACGGCTTCAAGCCCCGATGCGGCAAAGGCGGTGTTTGAGGGGATCTGGCAGGCGGCAAGGGAAAGGGGCGTGTATTTGGCGGCCCAGTGCTGTGAGCATCTGAACCGGGCTCTTATTCTGGAGCGGGAGGCAGCGGAGCGGTATGGGTATGAGGAGGTTAATGTGGTGCCGCAGCCTAAGGCAGGCGGGTCTTTTGCCACGGCGGCTTACGCGGCCTTCGACTGTCCGGTGGCAGTGGAGCATATCCGGGCCCATGGGGGGATGGATATTGGGGACACGCTGATCGGGATGCATCTTAGGGATGTGGCGGTGCCGGTGCGGATTGCCGTAAAGAGGATCGGGGAAGCCCATGTGGTGTGTGCCAGGACCAGAGCCAAGTTTGTGGGCGGGGAGAGGGCGGTGTATGATAGAGGGAAGATGTGATAATTTTTATATTTTTTGAAAGAACAGAGCTTTCCTGACATTAGGAAAGCTCTGTGAAATCTAATATTTTTTCAAAAACCGTATAAATTCCTCCACCCCGTCTTCTGTAGTGGCCCAGGAGGTGACCAGACGGATGCTGGAATGGGTTTCGTCTATTTTCTTATCCATGTTAAAGGTAAATTCTTTCGCCAGTTCTGCGATCATTTCATTGGAAAACACAGGGAACAGCTGGTTGGTCTGGGAGTCGTAGGCAAAGGAGAAGCCTTTGTCTGTGAGCGCTGTCCGAAGCTTTCCGGCCATGGCGTTGGCGTGGGAGGCCATGTCAAAGAACAGGTTGTTCTGGAACAGCTCCTCAAACTGGATCCCAAGGAGCCAGCCTTTGGCCAGCATGGCGCCTTTCTGCTTGATCATAAAGCGGAAATCCGGTTTTAACTCGTCGTTGAGGATGATCAGGGCTTCTCCGAAAAGGGCGCCGTTTTTGGTGCCGCCGATGTAGAAAACATCCGTAAGGCTTGCGATGTCAGCCAGGGTCAGGTCATTGATGGGGCTTGTAAGGGCGGCTCCCATGCGGGCTCCGTCCATGAAAAGGTAAAGACCTTTTTGGCGGCAGAGATGGGACAGGGCTTCCAGTTCTGTTTTGGTGTACTGGGTCCCGACTTCCGTGGAATTGGAGATGTAGACCATCTTAGGCTGGACCATGTGCTCGTCGGTGTGAAATTCCAGGGCCTGCAGGACCAGATTGGGGGTCAGTTTGCCGTCTTTTGTTTCCATGGCCAGGACTTTGTGTCCAGTGGCCTCAATGGCTCCGGTCTCATGGACATTGATATGTCCGGTGACAGCGGAGATGACGGCCTGGTGGGGACGGAGGGCGGCGGAAATGGTGATGAGATTGGTCTGGGTGCCGCCTGCGATGATGTGGATGTCTGCATTGGGCTGTTTGATTTCACTTCGGATAAGGTCAATGGCGTGGGTTGTATGGATATCCTGACTGTAGCCGGTATTCTGGGTCAGGTTAGTTTCCATCATGGCTTTCAGGATGCGGGGATGCGCTCCCTCGCTGTAGTCGTTGGTAAAGCTGTACATAGTGTGTGCCTCCTTATTTTTCGATAGCAGTGGAATGGAATGATCAATAAAAACTGCTTCTCTTTAGTATAGAGGAAAACAGGTGGGGAATCAATGGAAATGTGAACAGGTTTTTGAGGAAAGGAAATAGGTAGGGATATGCTGTATCAGATATCGGACGGCACCGTATCTCTGGGAGGAACGGAGGTGCTGTCACATATTCATTTTGAGATAAAAGGGACGGAAAAGATCGCGGTAACAGGGATCAACGGGGCAGGAAAGACTACGCTTTTGCGGCTTTTGGCCGGTGACTTGGAACTGGACCGGGACGATAAGCGCCAGGGGCCGGGGATTTTCGCCTCCAGAAGGCTGACGGTGGAGATGCTGGGGCAGCAGGCTTTTGGGGATCTGTCCCGGACGGTGGAGGAGGAGCTTTTGGCATCCTGTCCGGAGAAAGAGGAGTTTGGCCCACAGCGGTTTGCCTATGAGAAGGAGTATGACAAGCTGTTTACCGGGTTTGGTTTTGGGCGGGATGAGAAGAGGAAGCGGCTGTCGGAGTTTTCCGGCGGGGAACAGACGAAGATCGCGCTTATCCGGCTGCTGTTAGAGAAGCCGGATGTGCTTCTTTTGGACGAGCCTACCAATCATCTGGATGTGGAGACGGTGGAGTGGCTGGAACAGTATCTTAAGGGATATCGGAAGGCTGTGGTTATGGTGTCCCACGACCGGTTTTTTCTGGACCAGACGGCGGATGTGGTTTATGAGCTGGCGGATAAAAAGCTGACCAGATATCCGGGCAACTATACCCATTATCGGCAGGAGAAGCTAAAAAATATCCGTCTCCAGAGGAAGGCTTACGAGCGGCAGCAAGAGGAGATCAAGCGGCTGAACCAGGTGATCGAGCGGTTTAAACATAAGCCTACCAAGGCGGCATTTGCCAGGTCCAAGAAAAAGGCGGTTGAGCGGATGGTAAGGATCGAGGCTCCCAGACAGGACACGGCCCATCTGTTTACCGGGGATATCACCCCCTTAAGTCCTGGCAGCAAGTGGGCGCTGGAGGCGAAGGAACTGCACATAGGGTATGATAAGCCGCTGTTCGAGATCGGACTGCGGGTGCGGAGGGGGCAGAAGATCGGCATCCTGGGGCCTAACGGGGCGGGGAAGAGTACGTTTTTAAAGACAATAGCCGGGATTTTGGCGCCGCTTAAAGGGAAATATTCTCTGGGAAACGGGGTTACGCTCGGGTACTTTGACCAACATTCCGGGGAGATCCAGTCGGAGCTTACGGTGTTTGAACATTTTCATCAGCTGTTTCCGGGGCTGACGGAGAAGGAGGCCAGGGGGATCCTGGGGAATTATCTGTTTGGAGGGAGGGACAGCGCAAAGCGGGTCAGCAGTTTGTCGGGCGGGGAGAAGGCCAGGCTGGTTCTTGCGGAACTCCTCCAGAGCAGACCTAATTTTCTGGTGCTGGACGAGCCTACCAACCACATGGATATCCACGCCAAAGAGACGCTGGAGTCCGCGTTTCAGGCTTACACAGGGACGATCCTCTTTGTGTCCCATGACCGGTATTTTGTCCGGCAGGTGGCGGACGCGGTGCTGATTTTGGCGGACGGGGCGGTGATGTATTATCCTTTCGGATATGAGCATTATCTGGAGAGGAAGCAAAAGGCGAAAGATGGAGAGTCCATAGGGGCTCAGATCCGGGCTGAGGAGCAGGCTTTGGTAGCGGGGATCCGGGCCGTGCCCAAGGCGGAGCGGCACAGGCTCCGGGAGATCCCGGAGGAGGAAGCTTATGGGGAATGGAAGCTTCGGCTGGCCGGGGAGAAGATGGCCGGGGCCAGAAGGCAGGCAGAACGGATCTGGGAGATGATGGAGGCCATGAAGGATAAATGGCAGGAATCGGAGGCTTTCTGGAACGGGGAAGCCTGGGGGGATGGGGATGCCTATGAGACCCTGCGGCAGGAGTATGAGGCGTGGGAAGGGAAATGGCTTGCAGGGTGTCTGGAATGGGGAGAAACGTTTTTTGACTATGGCAAATGGGAAAAAGGAGGAGAGGAAGAGGCATGCAAGGCGGCTGTCAGGCAGTGCAGTGACGCAGGAGCGTTTTCCATTGAGGAAAAGGAGTGCCGGTGGCATGTGTTTGAGAAAGGGCCGGGGGTGTAAAGGAGCCGTCGGATGGCGGATGGGAGTCTCCTTCCGGCCAGGTTTTTGATTCCAGAGAGGAGACGGTTCTGCCTAATGCGCTTACAGATCGGGCGTATGTTTTATTGCGGGCCGAGGAAATTGGAGAGCGATATGGAGAGATCGCGGGGATGATTGAAAGAAAACAGTATGAGAACGCGGTGTCTCTGATTACGGATGCGGTCTGGACTGCCCAGGATAACCCGGTGCTCTACCTTCTTCGGGCTTTTTGCTGGAATCAGATGGAGGGGATAAAGATGGGATTGAGCCGCAGAGATGAAGGAGTAGTGAATAATACCTTTGTAAAAATGCTTGAAGCGCTGGGGTATGATATAGAACTTCATTATGTGAAAAGGGAAGAATGATTTGTGTCAACAGTGTTGTCACAAATCTGAAAGGCGGTAATGGTTATGAGCAATGATATAACGGCGGCAGGAAGCCTGATCCAGATCATCAGTCAGTCACGACAGAATGCCTTGAAAAAGGTAAATGAAGAACTGATCAACATGTATTTGCGTGTTGGTGAATATCTGAGCAAAGAATCAGCCAAGGCATCATTTGGAGATGCTTACATTGATTCGATTGCAGAAGAAATACAAGATGCCTTTCCAGGCATAAAGGGATTTAACAGACGCGGCCTGTATAGGATGAAGAAGTTTTACGAAACTTATAAGGATGATGAATTTGTGACAACACTGTTGTCACAAATTAGCTGGTCGAATCATCTGGCTATTCTTTCAAAGGCAAAAACGGAAGAGGAACGGCATTTTTACATCTCTTTATGCGTAAAGGAGAATTATTCGGCCAGAGAGCTGTCAAGACAGATTGATAGCGGCTATTATGAGAGATATATGCTGTCCAAAGAAAAACTGTTGCCGGAACCAATCAAAGGCTTGAAAGAAAATCCGTTTTTGGATTCCTATGTGATCGAATTCCTGGATCTGCCATCAAATTTTAAGGAAGCAGATTTGAGAAAGGGCCTGATTCGGAATATGAAGGATTTTATTCTTGAAGTCGGGAAAGACTTTACCTTCATTGATGAAGAATACCGGGTTCAGGTCGGCGGCAGCGATTATAAAATAGACCTTCTTTTCTTCCATAGAGGGTTGCAGTGTCTGGTGGCTTTTGAATTGAAGATAGGAGAGTTTAAGCCGGAGTATATTTCCAAAATGGATTTCTATCTGGAAGCACTTGACCGGCAGAAGAAAAAAGATAATGAGAACCCAAGTGTCGGCATGATTCTGTGTGCGTCTAAGGATGATGAGGTAGTTGAGTATGCAATGAGCAGAACTTTATCACCATTGATGGTGGCTGAGTATCAGCTGCAGCTGCCTGATAAGAGCGTATTACAGAAGAAACTGCAGGAATTGATCAATATGCCTTTATTGGAAGATGGAGAAGTCGATGGTTAGAGAAGCTGAGCAAAGAGATCTGGATGCAATACTTGAACTGTATCTGTTTCTGCACGAGGAATGTATCCCTGAAAAAAGTGATCATTTGGGAGATACTTGGATGCAGATCATACAAGATCCGAATCATCATCTGATTGTCAATGAGGTGGATGGCCGGATCATATCTTCGTGTGTTTGCGTAATCATCCCGAATCTGACAAGAAATGTTCGGCCGTATGCTTTTATTGAGAATGTGGTGACACATGAAGATTATCGGGGAGAGGGTTATGCCGGTGAGTGTCTGGAGTTTGCCAGGCAGATAGCTGAAAAGGAAAACTGCTACAAGATGATGCTCCTGACCGGTTCAAAAAAGCTGGAGACTCTTCGGTTTTATGAAAAAGCCGGATACAACAGCAGCGACAAGACAGCCTTTATACAGTGGCTGGGAATGGAGAGATAAAGAAGATGGCATCAAGTAAAGAGTATTTGGATTTCGTCCTTGAACAGCTTTCGGAATTGGACGATATAACATACAAGGCAATGACGGGTGAGTACATCATCTACTACAGGGGAAAGATTGTCGGTGGAGTTTATGATGATCGTTTCCTGGTTAAGCATGTAAAGGCATCAAAGAGCATGATGCCTGATGCAGAATTGGAATTGACATATGAGGGAGCAAAGGAAATGCTCCTTGTAGACAATATTGAAAATAAGGAGTTTTTGAAGGAACTGCTGGAAGGAATGTATGACGAACTTCCGGCCCCTAAGAAAAAGAAGTAAAAATATGTTAAGGCTACAGAATGTTCAGAAAAAAGACAGAGATCTGCTTTGGAATATAAATCAGAAATATCTGTATGAAATGACAAACTTTTATGATGATCCGATGGATGCGATTGGGAACTATCATTACGGGTACTTTGATGAGTATTTCTCGGATCCGATGAGAGTAGCTTATTTCATATTCAATGATGATCTCCTTGTTGGATTTGCGATGATCTGCCCATACTCAAATATAGATCAAAATCCTGATTACACAATGGCTGAGTTTACAATATTTCCGGCATATCGAAGAAAGCATTTTGCCATAGATGCCGTAGAAATGATCTTGGATAAGCATTCGGGAAAGTGGGAAATCAAGTATAACGAGAAAAATAGCGGAGCAAAGAAGCTGTGGAATACTGTGGCAGCTCCGTATGAACCAGAGGTGCATCATTTGAATGACAATGAAACGGTGCTCTCGTTTATGACGGCAGAAAAGATAGCGGATAAGTGTGCGGATTATTCAATAAAAAAAGTAACAATAGATGATTATGATGCCATCTATGAACTGTGGAGCAGTACGGAGCAGAGCCGCAGGGCATTGAATCCGGTTGATGATTCCCGGGAAGGAATCGCCCGGTATCTAAAGAGGAATCCCGATACATGCTTCGCAGCAGTGAAGGATGGCAAGATCATCGGAGTTATTCTGACCGGTCATGATGGTAGACGGGCGATCGTACATCATCTGTGTGTGCATCCTGACTGCCGGCGCATGGGTATAGCAGGACATCTGGTTTCCCAGGCAGAGGAAGCCTTGCAGAAGGAAGGCATACAGAAGGTATTCGGGCTGGTTTTTAAGGATAATGAATCGGCGAATGCTTTTTGGGAACAGCAGGGATATTCGCTCAGAACAAATCTGAATTATCGCAACAAAAGTCTGAATGATCAGATCCCAGCAGGAGAATAACCTTTAATAATTGAGGATTGATGAAGTGATGATACTGAGAAACTATAAAAAAGAAGATGCACCTATTGTGGCCGGATGGCTTCGATCAGAGGAAGAATTATACAAGTGGTCTGCTGACAGATTTAATAAGTTTCCTCTGTCAGGCGAAGACATAAATGAGAATTATGCGCCTCAGCTTGAAACGGGGAGGTTTATTCCGCTTACGGCGATAGATGACAATGGAGAGGCTGTTGGCCATTTTATCATAAGGTACCCGCGCGATGACGATGACAGCTCTGTTCGTTTTGGGTTTGTAATAATTGATCCAGCGTTAAGGGGGAAAGGATACGGAAAAGAACTGCTCAGACTTGGGACAGAGTATGTAAAGAAAAATCTGAACGCCACAAGAATTGATCTGGGCGTATTCGAGAATAATGAGAGCGCAAGGCACTGTTATGAAGCGGCAGGTTTTACGGAGTATGCAAGAAGAGAGTGCAAGATGCCAATCGGCATCTGGAATTGTGCGGATATGGAGATATTCATAAAAAGGACTCTTGAAACAGAACGCCTGCTCCTGCGCCGCTGGGAAGATAATGATGCAGAGGATTTATATAAATATGCCAGTGATCCGGATGTGGGTCCGATTGCCGGATGGCCGCCTCACCAAAGTGTAGATGAGAGTAGGGATGTGATAAAGAATGTGCTGAGCGGAAAAGAGGCATATGCAATCTGCCTGAAAGAGGACGGTAAGGCTATCGGAGCCATCGAACTGAAGCTGAACGGGCATACCGATATGACTGATCGGGATGATGTGTGCGAGATGGGATATTGGCTCGGAAAACCCTTCTGGGGTCAGGGCATCATGCCGGAAGCTGTGAAGGAAATGCTCCGCCACGCTTTTGAGGACTGCGGAATGCAGAAGGTCTGGATTGGATATTATGAAGGCAATACGAAGTCCAAACGCGTCCAGGAGAAATGTGGCTTCAAGTATCAATGGCGGTCTGAGGATGTGGATGTGCCTCTGATGCATGAGAAGCGGACAGGACACGTTAGCCTGATGACAAAGGAAGATTGGGAGACGGAACATTAAATCACAAATTCCTAAGCAATAGTACTCGCTCTCTACGCCGGGAGCACGTCTGCGAAGCTAGATGTAGGGTCCACTACACCGTCGCTTCGCAGACGCACACCTGACGCAGATATCAAGCACTATTACTCAGTTATTAATGCAACGCTGTACTAGTTATAACAGTGGTTGATTGTATTGTGATCATCGTTTTATCGAATACTATCTGTAAGAAGTGAAAAATTTCCTGTTTGTCAAAGCAAAAATAATGATGCGCTTATATAACGCCAGATTGCTGATTTTATGGCACTTGTCGGACACGCACCGTCCGATTTTGGAGGTGATTTAGCGAGAAAGGATTAAGGTGGATTACGGCCAGAAGCTGGGGAAGACCATTATCTTTGCCAAACGGCATGACCATGCGGAGAAGATCCTGGAGGTGTTTCACAGAGAGTATCCTCATCTGCCGGATTTTGCCAAGGTCATAGACAATCGTATTTCCTACGCCCAGAGCGCCATTGACGAATTTTCGGACCCTAAGAAGATGCCCCAGATTGCCATTTCCGTGGATATGCTGGATACGGGGATTGACGTGCCGGAGGTGGTGAATCTTGTATTCTTTAAGAAGGTTTTGAGCAAGGCCAAGTTTTGGCAGATGATCGGGCGTGGGACCAGGCTGTGTCCGGGGCTTTTGGACGGGGAGGACAAGGAGAGATTTTATATTTTTGATTTCTACGGGAATTTTGATTTTTTCCGTATGAATAAGGGGAAAGCCGCAGGAAGCGGTATGGCGCTGCAGGAGGCGGTGTTTAACCTGAAATTTGAGATTTCCTATAAGCTGCAGGATGTTGATCTTCAGGCCGACCAGCTGATCACTTACCGCAATGAGCTTGTGAAAGAGATGAGTGAGAAGGTGCGGGAACTGCCAAGGGATAATTTTGCGGTGAGGCAGCATTTAAAGTATGTGGATCTGTATTCTGTGGAGGTGAATTACAGGCGTTTGACCTATGAAGATACGCGGACAGTGAAGGAGGAGCTGGCGCCGCTTATTTTGCCGGACAAGGATGAGGCGGGGGCGGTCCGTTTTGACGCGCTTTTGTCTGTTGACTGGAAGGAGTCGGAGCTGGAGAGCGATCAGCTTAAGAATTATAAGGAAAAGGCGGAGTTCTATATCAGGCAGCACCAGGATAGGATCATGGGGTTATCGCAAAATTGAGAGGGAATGAGCCGCTGACCGCTGAGGATGTGGAGCTGTTGGAGGGAATTTTGTGGAAGGAGATTGGGACAAAGGCGGATTATGAACAGGAGATTGGCAAAAAGCCACTGGGAGAGTTTGTCCGCGGGATCGTGGGACTGGATATGCGGGCGGCGAAGGACGCGTTTTCGGAGTATCTGGACGGCGCGAATCTGGATGGAAGACAGATTTATTTTGTGAATCAGATTGTGGAGTATATTGTGAAAAACGGGATGATGAAAGATCTGTCTGTTTTGCAGGAGTCGCCGTTTACAGATAAGGGAAGCTTGGCGGATATCTTTACTGACCTTTCGGTTTGGATGGGAATCCGGAAGGTGATCGACAGGATCAATGGGAATGCGGTGGCGGCGTAGGATAGGATATTGACAAAATCCAATCATTCCTGTAAAATAGTGATAGGAAAATTATAAAATCCAATCATATTCTCTAAAGAGGAAAGGATATTGAAGATTGAAGTAAAGGAAATAGAGAGGTATCTTTCTGACTTAAAGGATGCAGTTAAGAAGAACAGGTACCGAATTGAAAGAAATTTTAAGAGGCAGGATACGATCAGGCTGTTTCTGGACTATGTTATTGATGAAGGGAAAGCAAAGGAGATTATTTTAAGTCTTACACCATATGATTTTTCAGGAATACTGCAGAATGAGCATAAGGGATATGAACAGGAAAGGCTCTATGTTTTTGGCAAGGATGTAACTCTTTTGGAAAGGAGCGGATCAGCAGAGAAGCAGGTTTCCTTATATATGAAGTTCAACAAGCTGGAAAACTGTTTTGTTATCGTGATTTCATTTCACGAACAGAAATATCCGCTTACATATTATTTCAGATAATCAGGAGAGAAGACGGAGGTGTCCATCTTGGCAGAAAGAAGGAGAACGGATTTTTGTATTGAATGTCGGAACGAGACGGAGTACGTGTTACAGAAGCGAAGGATCGTAAGGATGATCAGAGACAGGGAATATTCCTTTGAGATTACGATGGCTATATGTTCGCAATGTGGGGAGGAGATGAGCATTCCCGGGCTTATTGACAGGAATGTGCAGGAGATTGATGAGCAGTACCGAGAGACGGAAGGGATTGTTACCGTTAAGGATATTGAGAGGCTGATGAAGCTTTATAAGATTGGGAAGGGGCCTTTGTCCCTTGCCCTTGGATTCGGGGAGGTGACCATACCCAGATATCTGGAGGGGCAGATTCCGTCAAAGGAATATTCGGATATCATAAAGTCCGCTCTTAGTTCTCCGGCTTTTATGAGAGAGAAACTTGCCGGGAATCGGGAGAAACTGACGGATGCGGCGTACAAAAAGGCCATGGCGGCGGCAGAGGGGCTGGAAGTCCTTTTCTGTGTATCGGAGAAGATGCTTGGAGTTATTGCCTGTATTTTTGAGGAGCTTGAGGAGGTAACTCCGCTGATGCTTCAGAAATTGCTGTATTTTATCCAGGGGATTTATTCCGCGTTATATGGAAAGCCTTTGTTTGAGGAAGACTGCAGGGCATGGGTTCATGGGCCTGTTTATCCGGAGGTGTATACTCTTTTCAGGGATTTTAAATATAATCCCATTGATGATGTGCGTTTTGGTCTTCTGAAAGGGACGGATGATGTTCTGACAGAGGAAGAGAGGGACGTTATTGACCGTGTAGTCAATACATTTGGGATATATGGCGGGAAGGTTTTGGAGAGGATCACGCATAATGAGGGGCCTTGGAAAAGCGCCAGAAAAGGGTATGGGGATCAGGTTCCGTCCAGCGAATTGGTGAGCAAAGACAGCATCCGGAAATACTATGAGAGTGTGAATGAAGTCTATGGGGTAGGATCGGAGGAAGGGGTGAGAGAATATATTCGCCATATGTTAAGGTAAGATAGTTTTCAAATATTTTTTAACAGTGGCCAAGAGTACAAAAAGACAGGTACGTTTGCCTTGGCTTTAGCTAAGAAGGTAAAAGATGACGGCAGCATAGGAAGCTGCTATATGAATATCAAAAAATGGGGCTGATGCACGGATGGTTAGAAACTTACGTGCATCAGCCTTATTTTTAGTTCTTCACTGCTTTAATTCCCGTTAATACTTCTCTTCACATAGGTGGTATGCAGAAGATGATGGGCTCTCTCGCTTCCCGGTTTCCCAAGGTAGGTGTCATACAGCTCCTTGATAGCGGGATTCTCATGGGACTTGCGGATGGGGTTATCCTTATCGGAATCGTACAGCACCTTAGCCCTCAAAGCGCGGATATCCACGGTATTGCGCACATATCCCGGCTGCTGGGGCTGGCCGCCGCCGTTGATACATCCGCCTGGGCAGCCCATGATCTCGATGAAGTGATAGTTGGCTTCACCGGATTTTACCTTGTTCAAAAGTTCTCTGGCATTGCCAAGGCCGGAGGCTACGGCAACCTTTACTTCCATGCCTGCCACGTTGTAGGAGGCTTCCTTGATGCCTGCCATGCCTCTCACGTCGGTGAAGTCAAGGCTCTGAAGTTCCTCGCCGGTCAGGGTCTCCACTGCGGTGCGCAGGGCTGCCTCCATAACGCCGCCTGTGGTTCCGAAGATAACGGCGGCGCCGGTGCCAAGACCTAAGGGCGCGTCGAATTCCTCGTCAGGCAGGGTGGTGAACTTGATGCCTACTTTCTTGATCATGCGGGCCAGTTCTCTGGTGGTCAGGGAGTAGTCCACATCCGGTACGCCGTTGGCCGCCTGATCCGGTCTTCCGATCTCGAACTTCTTGGCGGTACAGGGCATGATGGATACGGATACGATATCCTCCGGCTTGATGCCGCTCTTCTCAGCGTAGTAGGACTTGGCGATGGCGCCGAACATCTGCTGAGGAGACTTGCAGCTGGACAGATTCTCGGTCATATCCGGGAAATAGTGCTCGCAGTACTTGATCCAGCCCGGGGAACAGGAGGTGATCATAGGCAGCACGCCCTTGTTCTGAACCCTGTCGATAAACTCGTGGGCTTCCTCCATAATGGTAAGATCGGCGCTGAAATTGGTGTCAAATACTTTGTCAAAGCCCACTCTCCGAAGAGCAGCGGCCATCTTGCCCTCTACATTGGTGCCGATGGGGTAGCCGAATTCCTCTCCAAGTCCGGCCCGGACAGCGGGAGCGGTCTGAACGATGACGTGCTTTGACGGGTCGGCGATGGCTTTCAGCACATCGTCAATCTGGGATTTCTCCTGCAGCGCTCCGGTGGGGCAGACAGCGATACACTGGCCGCAGGATACGCAGCTGGTCTCGCCCAGGCCCATGTCAAAGGCGGAGCCGATGAAGGTGGCGAAGCCGCGCATGTTGGCGCCGATAACGCCGATGCCCTGAGTCTTCTCGCATACGGCCACGCAGCGGCGGCACAGGATACACTTGGAGTTGTCCCGGAACATGTGGGCGGCGCTGTCGTCGATGCAGGAAGGCGTCTTCTCGCCGTCGTAGTAGGTCTCGTCCTCAACGCCCAGCTCCTTACACAGCTGCTGCAGTTCGCAGTTGCCGCTTCTGACGCAGGAGAGACATTTTCTCTCGTGGTTGGATAAAAGGAGCTGCAAGGTCTTTCTGCGGGATTCCAGAACCTTGGGAGTATTGGTCCACACCTCCATGCCGTCGTTAATGGGGTACACGCAGGAGGCCACAAGGCTTCTCGCGCCTTTTACTTCAACTACACAGATACGGCAGGCGCCGATTTCGTTGATTTCCTTTAAAAAGCAGAGAGTAGGAATCTCGATATGAGCCAGCCGGGCCGCTTCCAAGATGGTGGAACCCTTGGGAGCGCTTACTTCTAAGCCGTTAATTTTAATTGTGATATTCTCCATTCCGATTCTCCTCCATTACTTCTTGTAGATTGCGCCGAATTTACATTTCTCCATACAGGCGCCGCACTTGATACATTTATCCTGGTCAATGACGTGAGGCTTGCGCACGGTACCGGTGATGGCGTTGTTTGGACAGTTGCGGGCGCACAGAGTACAGCCGCGGCACTTCTCGGCGTCAATGCGGTAGGACAGAAGAGCCTTACATACGCCGGCAGGACATCTCTTCTCCTTGATGTGTGCCTCGTACTCGTCGCGGAAGAAGCGCAGGGTGGAGAGTACCGGGTTGGGCGCGGTCTGTCCAAGGCCGCACAGGGAGTTCTCTTTGATGTAGTAGCACAGTTCTTCCAGTTTATCCAGGTCTTCCATGGTGGCCTGGCCCTTGGTGATCTTGGTGAGGATCTCCAGCATGCGCTTGGTTCCCACACGGCAGGGCGTACATTTGCCGCAGGATTCTTCTACGGTGAACTCCAGGAAGAACTTGGCAATATCCACCATACAGTCGTCTTCATCCATGACGATAAGGCCGCCGGAACCCATCATGGAGCCGATGGAGATCAGGTTGTCATAGTCAATGGGGATGTCAAAATGCTCGGCCGGGATACAGCCGCCGGAAGGACCGCCGGTCTGGGCCGCCTTAAACTTCTTGCCCCCGGGGATGCCGCCGCCGATCTCCTCGATAACTTCCCGAAGGGTGGTTCCCATGGGGATCTCCACAAGGCCGGTGTTGTGGATCTTGCCGCCCAGGGCGAATACCTTGGTGCCCTTGGATTTCTCCGTACCCATGGAGGCGAACCACTCAGCTCCGTGAAGGATGATCTGGGGGATGTTGGCGTAGGTTTCTACGTTATTTAAAATAGTTGGTTTGCCGAAAAGACCTTTCTGAGCCGGGAACGGCGGTCTGGGTCTGGGCTCGCCCCGGTTCCCCTCGATGGAGGTCATAAGGGCAGTCTCCTCGCCGCAGACAAAGGCTCCCGCGCCAAGGCGCAAGTCAATGTCAAAGGAGAAATCGGAACCGAAAATGTTGCTGCCCAGAAGTTCCATCTCTCTTGCCTGGTTGATGGCGATCTTTAAGCGCTCAACGGCGATGGGGTACTCGGCGCGGACGTAGATGTAGCCCTGGGAAGCGCCGATGGCATAGCCTGCGATGGCCATGGCTTCCAGTACCGCGTGGGGATCGCCTTCCAGAACGGAACGGTCCATAAACGCGCCCGGGTCGCCCTCGTCGGCGTTGCAGCAGACATATTTCTGGTCAGCGTCGTTTTGCTTGGCCAGCTTCCACTTAAGGCCAGTGGGGAATCCGCCGCCGCCTCTTCCGCGGAGTCCGGAGTCTAAAAGACACTGGATCACGTCGTCGGGGGTCATCTCCGTCAGAACCTTGCCCAGGGCCTCGTAGCCGCCGGTGCCTATGTACTCTTCGATAACTTCCGGGTTGATGATACCGCAGTTGCGCAGGGCGATGCGGTGCTGTTTTTTGTAGAAGTCCGTGTCAATGAGGGCTTTTACATTGCCTGCGGGGGTTACGGTCTCGTTGTAGAGAAGCCGGGTAACGACCCTTCCTTTTAATAAGTGCTCGCTGACGATCTCCGGAATGTCCTCGACCTTAACCATGGAGTAGAAGGTGGCGTCCGGGTAGATGATCATAATGGGGCCAAGGGCGCAGAGGCCGTGGCATCCGGTCTGGACAACGGATACTTCTTCCGTCAGGCCGTTTTTCTCGATTTCAGCCTTTAAAGTTTCCATAATCTGCTGGCTTCCGGAGGAAGTACATCCTGTTCCGCCGCAGACTAATACGTGTGAACGATACATCTAAAGTTCCTCCTTATTTGATGTCTGCACCGCTTAAGGTGTATTCTTCTACGATATGACCGCCGATCAGGTGGCGCTCCAGCACTTCTTCGGCTTTCTCAGGGGTCATCTTGATGTAGGTAATCTTCTGCTTGCCGGGTTCCATAACTTCCAC
Source organism: uncultured Hungatella sp. (assembly GCA_910588505.1). Lineage (GTDB taxonomy): Bacteria > Bacillota > Clostridia > Lachnospirales > Lachnospiraceae > UBA3402. The sequence goes on from CAJUPQ010000026.1 coordinate 38,488, forward strand.
GATGGGCTCGTACTGGCACAGGCCGATGCAGCCGGTCTGGGTCACGGAGATCTTGTCGGTCAGGTTCTTTTCCTGTACCAGGGAAGACAACTTGGTCAGCACCGGTCTGGCGCCGCTGGCAATACCGCAGGTGGCCATGCCTACCACCACTCTGGTGTGGTTGTGGTCCTCGGCCCGCATGCTTACCTGGCTCTGCATTCTTTCGCGAATGGCTCTTAACTCTTCAAGAGATTTCATAGGGTTTCTCCTCCAATCTGGCGGTCAGTAGACTGCGCCGCCGTCTGTTTCCTGTTTATTTTCATTGAGATAGTCCATGATGTAGGCGGATATCTCCGGCATATCAAAGGGGACATCCCCCAGGACCTGCCGAAATTCCCGCGTGTCCAATGTAAAGGAGTTGTCGTTATACCGGTAGCGGTAGACGAAATCGGTTTCGGGGTGGTAAACCACAAGGGTATGTATGGTGGCGCTGATATCCCCTAAGGGCATCCGGTCAATGTGGGACAGAACGAATACAGCGGTTACCGTAGTCCCCACGCCGGGCGTGGAAGTGATGGTAAAACTGCCGCCTGTGCTTTCCGCCGCAAGCTTAAAAAAGGGAACGCCAAGTCCCACCTTCCGGGTGGTGCGGCTGGTAAAAAACGGGTCTGTCACCTGGGCTGTCTGCTCCGGAGTCATGCCGCAGCCGTTGTCGTCAATGATCACGGTCAGTTTGTCGCTGGAAATGTCGGCGTCAACGGTTATGGTCACCAGGGACGCGCCTGCCCGCGTGGAGTTCTCCGCTACATCCAGTACATTTAAGGAAATTTCAGGCATCATGGCTATTTGTACTTGGCTAAGATGCCGGGAACATCATCGGGAGTCAGCCTTCCGTATACTTCGTCATTGATCATCATGACCGGGGCCAGTCCGCAGGCGCCTACGCAGCGGCAGGAATCCAGAGAGAACCGGCCGTCGGGGGTACATTCGCCGTTGGTGATGCCAAGGAGCTCTTCAAGCTTGCTGAAGATAGCGCCGGACCCTTTTACATAACAGGCTGTGCCGAGGCAGACGGAGATCTGGTATTTGCCTTTGGGCTGTAAAGCGAACTGGGAATAGAATGTGGATACCCCGTAGATCTTCTCCAGCGGGATCCCCGTTTCGTCGGAAATCATGGTCTGGACTTCAATGGGGAGATAGCCGTATATCTCCTGGGCCTGCTGCATGATGGGCATCAGGGCGCCTTTTGTGTCCTTCAGCTCGGCGATGACCTTCTTTAAAGCAGCTTCCTGCTCAGGAGTACCGCTGAAAGGAACATGTTCTTTTTTACAAGCCATGTTAATATCCTCCTAACTAAACTTAAGTTGAAATTTCGGTAACAATTCATATGGTTGAACTATTACGGCTTCGTACAATTCAAATAACATCTTATCATGTTAATGACAAAAAATCCATAAGAATATCAGAAAAACAGCAAAGTATCCAAAAAAAGACCGGAATATGCAAAAAAAGGAAGAAAAATGAGAGGGAAAAATAGGAAATGTGTTGAACATCTCGCCGTCGGATGGTATTCTTATAAGTAGGGAGGCGCAGGGGCGGGCAGCCTGTGGACGGCCCGCGCCTGGCAGGTTTTGTATATTTACCATAATCTATTAAAATCAGGAGGGGAATTATGACTGTTAGAGACGCAATGAATGTGCTGGGCGCAAGAGTTTTGGTGGGGGAAGAGTTATTGGACCGGGAGGTGAAAAGCGCCTGCGGGTCGGACATGATGAGTGATGTGCTGGCATTTTCCAAGGACCATTCGATCTTGTTGACCGGGCTTTGCAATCCTCAGGTTATCCGGACCGCGGAGATGTTAGATATTGTGTGCATCATCTTTGTCAGGGGCAAAAAGCCGGACGAGACGATCCTGGAGATGGCAAGGGAGCGGGATCTGGTGGTGCTTGAGACGGGACACAGGATGTTTTCCGCGTGCGGTATGCTGTATGCGGCAGGACTTCATGGAGGTGCGATATAATGGCGGATGTGATTGCTCTGACTTATGATATTTCCCCGGATGATTTCACCAGGGCAGGGGAGGCCAGCAGCGATGTTAAGAGTAAGTTAAAACAGGTTGGGGTTTCCCCGGCGGCGATCCGGAAGGTGGCTATCGCCATGTATGAGGGGGAGATCAATATGGTGATCCATGCCGAGGGCGGAAAGATCACAGTGGAGATTTCCCCAACGGAGATCCGCATGATCCTGGCTGACAAAGGGCCGGGGATCCCGGATGTGGAACAGGCCATGCAGGCAGGGTGGTCCACGGCGCCGGATGAGGTCAGGTCTCTGGGGTTTGGAGCCGGCATGGGGCTGCCCAATATGAAAAAGTATACAGATGAGATGAGTATTGAGACGGAGATTGGAGTGGGTACTACCATTACCATGGTGGTGAAGCTGTAAGCGTCAGGGGGTTCCGGATATGACCGGAACGTTATAAAAAGAAATGGAGAGGGGTTGGAAGATGGATAAATTCTATCATTCCGTGCGGCTGGAGGCGGCCTTGTGCAAGGGGTGCATCAACTGTATCAAACGCTGCCCGACCCAGGCTATACGGGTCAGGGACGGAAAGGCGCAGATCAACGGCAAGTTCTGTATTGACTGTGGGGAGTGTATACGCATCTGCCCTCATCACGCGAAGATCGCTACATATGATAAGCTGGAGGTTATGCGTCAGTACGAGTATACGGTGGCTCTGCCGGCTCCGTCTCTGTACAGCCAGTTTAATAATCTGGAGGATGTGAATATTGTTTTAAACGCATTAAAGCTTATGGGGTTTGACGATGTGTTTGAGGTCAGCGGGGCGGCGGAGATCGTGTCCGAGGCAACCAGGCAGTATATCTCGGCCCACCAGGATCAGGTGCCGATTATCAGCACGGCCTGTCCGTCAGTGGTGCGGCTGATTCGGGTAAGGTTCCCTAATCTGATCCCCCATCTGCTGCCTTTGAATCCGCCGGTTGAGGTGGCGGCAGGGCTGGCGGCGGAGAAGGCGCTGCAGGAGTCCGGTCTCCCCAGGGAGAAGATCGGGATCTTCTTTATCTCCCCCTGCCCGTCCAAGGTGACCTATGTGAAAGCGCCTCTGGGGACGGAGAAGAGTGAGGTGGATCATGTGCTGGCCATCAAGGAGGTGTACCCTCAGCTTTTGTCCCACATGAAGGCTGTGGGGGAGGATCCTCAGGAACTGCACATTTCCGGGAAGATCGGTATCAGCTGGGGGCGCAGCGGCGGGGAAGCCAGCGGACTTTTTTCGGAGAACTATCTGGCGGCGGACGGTATTGAGAATGTGATCCGGGTGCTGGAGGATCTGGAGGACGAGAAGTTTGACAACCTGCAGTTTGTGGAGCTGAACGCCTGCAACGGCGGGTGCGTGGGCGGCGTGCTGACGGTGGAGAACCCCTATGTGGCGGAGGTGAAGCTAAAGCGGTTGCGCAAGTACATGCCCGTGGCCAGAAGCCACATGGAGGAGAACACAAAAGAGTATGTACCCTGGACTACCGGTGTGGAGTTTGAGCCGGTGTTCCGCCTGGGCGATAATATGATGGAGAGTTTTTCACGCCTGGAACGGGTGGAGCGGCTTTGTAAGCGGCTCCC
>CAJUPQ010000027.1 GCA_910588505.1 uncultured Hungatella sp.
CTGGCGCAGGCCGGAGCCACGGGATGGGCCGTGGGAAGCCACCCGTGAAGGGGGAACATGCCCGCCTTGGCCCCGAATCCCACGATCATGCAGAATGTGGACGCCAAAAGAAGCCCTTCCTTCCCCGCCACCATATTGTCATTTAATATCCCCCCTGCCGCAAACGTCAGATCCTCCGCAACTCCGGCCAGGAAAAAAATCCCGAACAGCGCCAAAAACGCGCCCGCCACAGAGTAAAACAGATACTTAAGGCCAGCCATCACCGCGGCCCGGCTCCTCTCGTGGAGCACCAGCGGCAGAGACGTCAGGGTCATCATCTCAAAAAATACATACATGGTGATCAGGTTTGCTGAAAAATTAAGCCCCATGAGAACTCCCACCACGATCAGGTAGTACCCGAAAAACCGGTGTTCCTCCTCCTCGTGGGACATATAGGCCACAGAGTAGATCCCCACAAGCAGCCACACAGCCGCTGTCAGAGCCCCAAACAGGCGGCTGATCTCATCCACATGAAAGCTGATATTCATCTGGCTGGTCAGTCTCCACACCTGGATACTTCCCCCTGATGTCAAAGCCCAGGCCGTCAACCCCGCCTCCAGCAAAAGAACCGCCAGCAAGACTGCCATCAGGCTTTTCCTGTCCTTTCGAAACACCTTTCCTGCCAGCACCAGAACGCCCGCCAATATGGGGCAGACCACCGGAAGCAGTAAAATCACATTTCCCTCCATAATTTATCTCCTTTAATCAAACATGGCAAGTCCGTCTGTAATGGCCTGGACAATGGGCTGAGAAGACATACCCAGCACCAGGTTCAGTCCGATAAAACAAATGATAGCCAACCGCAGCGCCCAGGAACTTCTTACTGTGGTCTGCTTAGGAAGCGGCTTGTCCTCCGGCCGTCTCCTGGAGTACAGCGTGATGACCAGCCGCAGAAAGTAAACCGCGTTTAAAAGCGTGCTCACCGCCAGCACGATCAGGGTAGGCATCATTTTCTCCGGGCTGTCCAATGCCGAAGTGGCAAACAAAAGCTTTGAGATAAAGCCGGACAGCATGGGGAATCCCACCATGGACAGTGCTCCTATGGAAAAGCCGATCCCTGCCAGAGGGTTCCTGAACGCGGCGCCGCGGAGGCTGACAAAGTCCTTCCGGTCCCCCGACACCTCATAGAGCCCCACCGCGCTGATAAACAGAAGGGCTTTTGTAGCCGAATGGGCGAAAATATGGAACACTGACGCCACCATCCCCGCCGTGGTCCCCAGGCCGATCCCCATATAGATGTATCCGATCTGTGCCACGGAGGAGTAAGCGATCATCCGCCTCGTGTCCGTCTCGCTGATGGCGTGGACAGATCCCATGATCATGCCGCAGACGCCGAACAGATACAGAACATTGACCATATGGGTCCCTACCAGATTGTCATACCCCAGCACCCGGTAAAAAATCTTTATAAGCAGGAAAATATATCCCTTTGACACCAGGCCCGACAAAACCGCGCTGCCTGTGGGCGTGGCATACCCGTAAGTATCCGGGATCCAGTAGTGGAACGGGTACAGACCGCTTTTAATCGCCAGTCCCACGCTGATGACCGCCATGATCACCAGCAGGGGAATCCGATATCTTCCCGTCGCCACCAAAAGCTCCACGGATTCCTTGGCCGGACTCATAAGCAGATGACCGGTCACGTCATACAAAAGAGTCAAGCCTATGAGGAACAGTCCGGAGCCCAGCTGGCTCATGACCATATAGCGGATAGCCGCCGACAGATTCCGCCCTTTTTGCCGGATCATGATCAGCCCGCATCCGGCAATGGTATTGATCTCCACAAACACATAAGCCGTAAACAGATCGTTGGTGTATATCAGCGCTAGGAGGGAGCTTAACATCAGATCGATCATGATGTAAAACAGGTTTTGCTTGCTTTCCTCCACGTCCCTGGCCGTGTGGTCCAGTCCGCCTGTTACAGACAAAAACATGACGATGCCAAAGAGCACTGCCGTCACGCCTTCCAGCACTCCGGCCCGTATCTCATTGCCCCAGGGCGCCGGAAAATGGCCCATCATGTAGGTATAGCTCTCGCCGGTCTTAAGGCAGAACATCAGCGTCCCCGCGGACAATGCCGTGGTAACCGCGATCATCATAAGCGTCAGGTTCCTGGCTTTTTTTCCGCTTAAGACCGATGATATAATTCCGGAAAACATGGCCAGAATGATGGAGAAAAACGGAAAATTTTGCACAAAACTCATATTTGTTCCTCCTCCTCTTTGGCCAATATCAAGATCTCATCCAAGTCAAGAGAATGATACCGTTCATACAGCCGGACGGTCAGCGCCAGCATCAGAGCCGTAGAACTGACAGAGACCACAATGCCGGTCAGCACAAGACCGCTGGGCACCGGGTTAATGTAAGCTTCCACATCCTGGATCCCATCCACCACAATAGGCACGCCCCGCCCTGTGATGTACCCCTTTACCGCCAGAAACAGGTAAGTAGCCGTATCCATGATATTCATCCCCATGATCTTTTTCACCAGATTCCGGTGCAGCAAAAGTATGGTAAATCCTATACCGAACAGGATGATGGACACCGTCTCTTCTATATTTAATACAAGATGTTGTACCAGATTTATATTCATGGCGATCACATACCCCCTTTCCTGAACAGGGTGTAAAACGTATACATGGTGCAGGCCACCACCAGGCCCACACAGATATTTAAGGGCAGAATCAGACCGCTGCTTAGGATGGCCCCCGGCGTTCCCAGAGGAATCCCGCTCTCCAGGTGATTGGCCCCTGTAAAGAAGGAATAGCTTTTGGCCAGACAGTAAAACGTCAGGGCGCACAGAGTAGTCCGCTTATACAGTTTCTCCGTAAACAGCTTTCCCATCCTCTTATACCCAAAAGCATTGAGATACAAAATAAGGCCCGCGCCAAGAACCGCGCCGCCCGAGAAGCCGCCGCCCGGCGACAAATGACCGTTAAGTACAATATAGATCCCGAACATAAGGATCACCGGCACCAGCACGCAGGAACACTTCTGCAGGATGATATCATTTTTCGGCTCAAAGTGTCTGTCATTGGTCTCCGCCACCATCTTCTCCAGCTCTTTATCTTCACTGTTCCCATCCAGACGCAGAAGAAGAAGCACACAGCAGGAACCAATAAACAGCACGCAGGACTCGCCAAAGGTATCAAAGGCTCGATAGTCCAGTATCATGCCCGTGACGATATTGACTGCCCCTGTCTCCTGAAGCCCCCGTTCGATATACCGGGCCGCCACCTCATTGTTATCCGGATTGTTAGCGTCTCCTCTGGGAGGCAGAGCCGCCACGGTCCATAAAAGCGTCAGGATCACGCCCAGACACAGCACCACAGACATGACTTTGTAAAACTGCTTAAACCGCCAGATCCCTTTTGACTTTAAGATCTCCTTCCCTTCCCCGTGGGCCGGCACGATTATGGGATCCTCTTCGCGCATAACCGCCTCATGGGCATCCATGCCGTGTTCTAAAAGGTCTGTCTCCCCATCCAGCCAGCTCTTAAATTTCCTCCACCGGCTCTCCTCATAATTATCCCTTTTCCTGCTCACTGTCATCCTCCTCTCTGACTGCCCTGATCTTTTTCAAAGTCAGGAAAAACAGAATGCTGGTGACCCCTGCGCCAACGGCCGCCTCGGTAATCGCCAGGTCAGGCGACTGGAGGATCATCCAGATGATGCACATGATCAGGCTGTAGGACATGAAAATGATGATCGAAGTCAACAGATCCCTGACAAAAGCCACGGACAACGCGCACACGATCAAACTGAGTAATAGAATGCTCTCAAACAGCTTCATCTTTCTCTGCCCCCTTTTTTCTGTTTCTTTTTCTTTGACACAGCCTTTTCACCGGCTTTGATGTTTTCTGTCTGTTCCACACGGACACCGTTATTTTTTTCCAACACCATAATCTCTCCAAGGCTTTCATCTGTCATGGCTTCGAGACGGCTTATCATGTGGCTGCACACAGGGGACGCGATCCAGAAAAACACGATGACCATGGCAAGCTTCAGCGAATCCATGGAAAATCCACGCATGGTGATAGTTCCCAGTATGACAAACAAAAGTCCAAGAGTATCCCCCAATGCCGCGGCGTGCATCCGATTGAGGGCGTGGTGGAACCGGTTCACTCCAAACACCGCCGCCACCATAAAACCAACGCCCAGGATCAACAGTCCCGAGGCAGCCGCGAATCGAATCCATTCACCTGTCATTGGCGTACCTCCTCTTCCGAAACGTGCTCATGGCTTTCAGCCTGCTTGTTTAAGTTATCCTCAATGGCCTTCAGATCCGCCAGCATATGTTTTCTCTGCAAGTACACGCCTGTATACACCTTGCAGAACAGCACCACTCCCAGAAAACTGATCATGGCATAGATCAGGCATATGTCCGCCAGGTAATTCTCATCAAGCATCACGGAGAATATGGCTGTGATCATGATCACCATGGTGCCGATCATATTGACCGCCACGATCCGGTCCGAGACTCCCGGCCCCAGTATAGAGCGGATGATACTGATGACAATCAGTACGGCCAGAACAACGATAACTCCTGTCATCATGGCTGTATAGGCCTGCTGTATTAGCTCCATTTTTGTCCCTCCGCCTCCATTTCCTTCAATAATTCCACAAATACCGAATCCTCCACACCGTCCGCCAGTTCCTTATCCAGATAATGGACGCAGAATCGGTCCCCCTCCACAGACACGGTGATAGTCCCCGGGGTCAGGGTAATCGAATTGGCGAGAAGCATTCTCGCCGTCCCAGTCTTAAAGCTGGTGTCAAAATACACAAACCCTGGCTCCGGCTGCATATCCGGCGAAAATATGATCTTCAGAACACATATGTTGGCTTTGAAGATCTCTTTCACCAACACCCACAAGTATCTGATGAAAAAGGGTATCAGACGAAACAGCAAAAGCTCCTTGCGCAGGCTGTAATCCAGGAATCTGCAGGTAAACGCAAACAGCGCCGCCGAGATCACGATGCCAAACAGCAGGATTTCCGCCGTCACCTTACCATTTAAGATCAGCCATACTGCCAAAAATAACAGATACATAGACATCCCCTTTCATTTATTAAAAAAGTATAAACAAGAATATCGCGAAGTGTATTATACTGCTGTTTTGAAATAAATACAAGATTATATAAATTTTTTTATGTTTTTGAAACATCAGCAAACTATTGTTCACTCCCGGCTTCCAAAATCTCCTGGATCATATCCATATACTCCCCGCAGTACTCCCCATAGATGGACAGCATAGCCTCCCGAAACCGGCCTTTCTCTTTTGCCGACAGCTCCACTACCTGGCAGCCGGCCTTTCTCACCCGCTCCTCCGACTCATGGATCCGCTCCTCCCACAGTTTCCGCTCATACACTGCCGACTCCCTGGCACACTCCCTTATGATCTGGTGATACTCCCGGGGCAGTTTTTCCCAGGTGGCCGCGGACACCAGCTGCATCTCCGGCACCCTGGTATGCTCGTCCACCGTATAGTAGGGCGCCACCTCAAAGTGTCTCATGGAATCATAGGAAGGCCAGTTGTTCTCCGCCGCGTCAATCCTCCCAGTCTCCAGTGCCGAGTACACCTCATCATAGGCCGTGGGAACCGCGGACGCGCCCAAAGCCTCCACCACTGCTTTCATAAGCTCTGACTCCTGAACCCGGACCCGCAGCCCCTCCATATCCTCCAGAGTCTCAATGGGCTTCTTCGCGCTGTAAAAATTCCTTGCCCCCGCGTCATACCAGGACAGAGCCACCAGCCCTGTCCCGTCCAGAGAATCCAGAAATTCATCCCCGATCTCCCCCTCCAGCACCTGCCACATATGGTCTGCGTCTGTGTACAGATAGGGCATCTGCAGCACATTCATCTTGGGAATAAAATCAGAAAGGGACGACAGGGACACCCGCGCAAAATCGATTCCCCCAAACTGCATCTGCTCAATGGTGCTCTGCTCCTCCCCCAGAACGCCGCCTGCGCTCACCTGGATCTCCACCCTGCCTTCCGTCCTCTCGAACACCAGTTTGGCAAACCGGTAAGCCCCCTGGGTCGTGGGATAATCCTCCGGCTGATTCTCCGCGTAAGTCAGCACAAACTCCGGCACACGGGAATCCTCCCCGGCGTCCCCATTTCCGGCACATCCCAGGCTCCCCATGACCATCATCCCAAACGCCGCGATCCCAATCCCCGCCGCAGGCCCTCCTTTTTTCCAAAACCTGAAATTTTTATAAACCAAATCCCTCACCCTCTCCTTCTGCTTTTTCCCACAAAAATAGGAGGCCAGAGCCGCTAAACTCTGTCCTCCTAATCTTATCACAATATCATTTTGCCAGCAACTGGGGCAGCCACAAACTGATGCCCGGTATAAACGTGATCAAAAGCAACGTAATGACCATACACACATAAAATGGCAGGGTAGCTTTCACCACCTTCTCCATAGGCACCTTGGCCACAGCCGACCCGATAAACAGCACCGCGCCTACAGGCGGAGTCAAAAGACCGATACCACAGTTTAACACCACCATGATACCAAACTGAATGGGATCAAGGCCAATGGAAGTGGCGATAGGAAGCAAGATCGGGGTTGCGATCAAGATAATGGGAGCCATATCCATAATGCACCCCAGCACCAGCAAAATCAGGTTCAGCATCAAAGCCAGCAGGATCGGGTTTCTGGTAAGGCCTGTAATGGCGTTGGCCGCCAGATCCGGCACATGAAGCCTGGTAAGGCAGTAGCCGAAGATGCTGGATGTAGCGATCAGGATCAGCACGATGGACAGCGTATCCACGCAATCCCCTAAAACTCTCCACACGCCCTTCCAGTCAAGCCCCCTGTAGATAAACACACTGACAAGCAGACTGTAAATAACCGCAACAGCCGCAGACTCCGTAGCCGTAAACCAACCGCCTACAACTCCGAACACAACAATCAGCACTGCTGCCAGGGCCCAGAAAGACACGCTCAGCTGCCTAACCAGGTTGCCGATGCTGAACTTCTCCCCCTTGGGATAATTGCGCTTTACGGAAATAATATAGGACCCGATCATCAGGGAAGCCGCCAGAAGCGCTCCCGGAACATATCCTGCCAAAAACAGGCTTCCCACCGAGATCCCTCCCGCCGTGGTTGCGTAGATAACCATGTTGTGGCTGGGCGGCACCAAAAGTCCCTCACAGGAGGAAGTAATGGTAACTGCCGTAGAGAAATCATCGTCATAGCCCTGATCCACCATCATGGGAATCAGGATAGAACCCAGGGAAGCCGTATCCGCCGATGCGGATCCGGAGATGCCGCCGAAGAAATAGGATGCCACGATATTCACCATAGCCATGCCGCCCCGCATCCAGCCTACACAGGCATTAGCCAAAGCGATCAGCTTTTCCGAGATACCTCCTGAACCCATGAGACATCCCATGGTAATAAAGAACGGAACTGCCATCAGACTGAAAGAACTGATGCCCTTTACCATCTGCTGACAGATCGTTGTCAGAGGCAGTCCCTGTGCCATAAGACAGAAAACCGAAGAGAGGGCAACCGCATAGGCAATGGGGAACCGCAGAAATACCATCACAAAAAAACTACCGAGCAAAATGGCGATCGCCATTGTATCCACACTCATACTTACGCCTCCTCCTTCACAAAGAATCCCTTAATATGATTATACACAGCCTCCAGCTCAAAGATCAGCATAGCGACACCGGCCAGAGGAACCGGAAAATACATCCAGAACCTGGACACTTTCGGCATACTCACATAACTGCCCTTTGCCCCAAGTCCGGTGGCGTACTGCCAGCCCACCACGATCATGATAACAGACAGAGCCAAAACAGCCCCGTCCGCCAGAATATCAAGGAACTTCACCAATCCCTTGGGAAGGTACGTATCCAGGGCGGTCATACGGATATGCGCCCCCCTGCGGATAGCAAGGGCAGCGGAAAGCACCGCCATGTAGGACATGCAGGTCAGCACCACCTCTTCACTCCACGCCGGATCAGGAATAAACGGAATATACCTTCCTGCCACCGCCATGGTGGTGATGAGGATATCGGCGATCAACAGCAGCTTACAGATAACCATAACTGCCTTATATGTAAAATCATATGCCGGTTTTATCTTGTCAATGGTTTTAAAAATCTCTGGCATATAGAACCCCTCCTTCTTGAAACCGAAAAAAGCCTGCTGAAACCCTTTCCCCGGCTTATAAAAGGCACAGAGGCGTGTGACCCCTCTGTGCCCACTTTTACTCCGTCTGTAAAAGAATCATTTCTTACTGAAGGTCCAGAATCTGCTGATACAGATCCTCATGTCCCTTGGTGTTGTCCTCGATAACCTTCTTGGTCGCTTCCTGCCATGGAGCGATGTCAGACACCTCAACAACATTTACACCCTCGCTCTTTAACTGCTCCAGAACCTCGTTCTCCTTCTTCTCGGAGTTGGCTCTGTTCTGCTCGGACGCGTACTTTCCGGCCTCCATGATGATAGCCTGCTGGTCAACCGTCAATTTCTCCCACGCCTCATCCGTGATGATAACCTGCACAGCACCCAGGGTATGACCATCCAGGATCAGAGTCGGAGCAACCTCCGGGAACGCGTTAGACTTATAATTGGCGATGGGCTGCTCAGCGCCGTCCACAACGCCGGTCTGCAGAGCAGAGTACAGCTCGTTAAAGGAAACAACTGTGGGAGATGCGCCAAGTCCCTCTACCAGACCGTTCATAACCGGGTCGTTGGACACACGCAGCTTCATGCCCTTCAGATCCTCAATGCCTGCAATCTCTTTCACTGTAAAGAAGTGACGGAATCCTTCCTCGCCATAGTACAGACCTCTGACGCCGGAACCGTTCTCCTGGGACTCCAGCAGAAATTCCTCAGCCAATGGGCTGGTAGCGAAATTCCAGAAATGGTCGCGGTTTACAAAGGTGTATGGCAGGGACAGAAGCATAGATTTCTCTCCGCCGTAGCTGGTCAGAGCAAATGCGGAGATACGGGACATGTCGATGGTTCCGCCGCCGCCCAGCATGGTATCCAGAACGTCGTTCTCAGAACCGAGAACACCGCTGGCCTGTACGTCGATCTTAATCTTTCCATTGGAAAGCTCCTCAACCTTGGTCTTAAAATCCGTAGCCATCTGGCCTACGATGGTGTCCAGAGGGTTAACCTCAGCGTATACCAGAGTGATCTCCGGCATATCGTCCGTGTTGTACGCCCCGGAGCCGCCTGCGCTGTCCCCAGCCGGAGCTGCCGTGGTCTCCCCTCCTGCCACCGGAGCTGCTGTCGTCTCTGCTGCCGGAGCCGCCGTAGTGGGCTCATCCGGGCTCTTCAGCCCGCAGCCTGCAAGACTTCCCGCCGCCATGGCAGCACACAGAACGGAAACAATCAATTTCTTTTTCATGATACACTTCCTCCTCTTTTCTAAAGTTAAACTTTGCTTTGGCTTAAAGCCTCTTAACGCATTTTTAACGCTGTATTCATTATAAAAAAATTTTTGCCCTATGAACACAGTAAATTTTTGTGAAACATAGGACAATTTTATCCATATTCTATTTTCTCTTTATACACTTCACACAACCAGTCGTCAAATGATTATCACTCTCTCTGAAATATGCACATGCGGTACTCCGTAGGCGTCTGCCCGGTGATCCGCTTAAACACCCTGGCAAAGTAATTGGAATCCATGTACCCCACAGCCCTTCCCACATCCTTCACATTGACCGTAGGCTGTTTTAACATCCGTTTCGCCTCCTTTACCCGGTACTCCGTAAGGTAGGACGTAAAGTTCTTGCTGAAACACTGCTTGAACAACTTACAGAAATAAGCTTCCGAGTAATTCATGGCCCTGGCCAGATCCTGCATAGAAATGTCGTACATATAATTTTCCTGTATATAGCGAAAGATCAGCTGCGTCACCTTGTCCATCCGCACGTTGCCGGACTCCTCCCCCTCCTCCTGGGTCTGCCGCCCGAAGTCTGTGGAAACCTCCCCGCTTTCCACCCCTCTGCCGCGGGCACCCGCAGTCTCATGTTCTCTGTTTTCCTCATTGCCAACCCCTGCGGGATCCTGACCGCTTCCATGGACGCTTCTAAGCTTTGGCCTCCCCGTTTCTGCCTGTGGCCCCTCTCCATGGCCCGGGCTGTCACTGACATTCCCGCCCCTGCTCCCCTCATGGGCGTCCGCCTGCCGCATAGCCTCGTCCATTACCAGCATCAGCTCCTGCTCATCATAAGGCTTCAAGAGGTAATCCAGCGCCCGAACCGTTATGGCCTTTTTCGCGTAGGAAAACTCGTCGAAAGCCGTGAGAAAAATAATGCTGCACTCCTTATCCTTCTTGCGGATCTGCTCCGCCGCCTCAATGCCGTTGATACCCGGCATCTCGATATCCAGTATCAAGATCTGGATATGCTCCCTCTCATAAATCTCCAGCGCCTCCCTGCCATTCTCCGCCTGAAAGATCTCGCACTGTCCCTTTAGATTCTTGTCCAGCGTCCTGAAAAGCACGGTCCTCTCAATCATCTCGTCATCCGCGATCAACACCCGATACATGATACTGATACCCTCCTTATCACCTAATCCGGATCCTCCCGGTCCTCCCTGGGAATCCACATCTGGATCACCGTCCCCCGGCCCTCCTTGCTGTAGATCCTCACCTGTCCGTTTTTGTACATAGTGTGTACCCTCTTATATATATTTCCAAGTCCAATACCTGCCTTCGACATGCCCTTTCCATTATCCCCCGTTCCGTTTTTCAGCGCTGAGCAGATCTCCTCGTACCGCCTGACAGACATGCCCACGCCTGTGTCCGCCACGGAGACCACCACATAGTTCTCATCCTCCCACGCCCGAAGGAACACCTTCCCGCCCCGCTCCTTCTTGGCGATACCGTGGATAATCGCGTTCTCCACCAGCGGCTGCAGGGTAAAGGCGGGGATCATCACCACCGCCGGGTCCAGTTCCAGCTTATACTCATACACGATCCGGCCGCCAAAACGCATCCCCTGGATAAACATGTAATCCTCCACAACCTTTAATTCCCGCTCCAGCATCACGATCTGCTCCGACATTTTCAGATTATAGCGAAACAGACTGCCAAGACTGGTAATCATCTGTTCCGTGGTCTGGGCCTCCTCCAGCTTGGCCATGCCAGAAATCGTATTCAGGGTGTTAAACAGAAAATGGGGATTAATCTGGCTTTTTAAAAGCTCCAGTCTGGCAGCCTCCAGCTGTTTCTCCGTCTCCACCTTCTCCATCTCTTCCTTATAGAGCAGCTCCGCGATCTCGCTGTTCTTCTTCAGAGTATTAATATAGCCTTCCGTGGCGTGCTTCATCTTGTTAAAAGCTTTCACCAGCTCCCCCATCTCATCCTTATTGTCCATGGTCAGATCCGGCTCGCTGAAATCATATTTGGCAATCTTCTGGCTGCTGCCTGCCAGCATAACGATAGGATTTACTATGGTCTTGGACAGGATTCTGGTAAATCCAATGGTCACGGCTACCACAAACACAGAAAAACCCAGGATCAGATACCGCATTCGATAAACGATGGGAAGCTTCTGCTGATAACTGCCGCTTCCCTCCTTAAGTGTCACCTGCACCAGCCGTCTGGCGTAGGTCTGCAAGTATGCCTGCATATCATAAACTCTGTACAGCTGTGAGATAAACCCCTCCTCCCCATGATCCATATCAAGGATGCTGTCCCGAAAACCACAGTAATTCTCATAGCTGTTCTTCACGTTCCAAGTCCTGGCATACCGCTCGCTGCCGATCTTCCCATAGTCAAAAGGCAGGGAGCGAAGGCACCGCTCCGTCCTGACGCAGGCCAGCACAAATTCCTGCCGCTTATCCTCATTCCTGCTGCGCACATAGGCCTCAAACGCCCTTACCTCCAGCTCCATGGCTTCCTGAAAATCATGGCACCGGGAATTGTCATCCAAGATCACATTAAAATTCCCCATAACAAAATTCATAGCCACCACATTGATGATTGCGGAAATCCCCATAACACAAACCACCATCACCACAAAAAGGCCAAGCTTTTTCTTTAAGGACGCATTATTCCACTGGTTTTTAACGGCTCTAACCATGATACCCTTTCCTTTGCGCATCTTCCATATCCATATTCCTATATCATACCACATTTCCCCCGCTATTTGAAGCAAAAAGAAGCCGCCGCGCCAAATCCGGCCAGCGCGGCAGCTTACACTTCTTATTTTCTCTGTCTTTCCGGTCCTATATCAACGCCTGTTTCAGCCAGCAGATTCGGCAGCCACAGGCTTATAACTCATCTATACAATGCTTCTGAACGGTCTGGTACACCTGGGAAAACGGCGCCTGACACTCCCTGGCAAGCCTGGCCACGCTCTCATACTCCGGGTAGAACCTTTTCACCCCTCTTGCCTCACACACTTTCACCTGCGCCTGACCGAACACCGTGTCCACCATCCTCTCTTCCCGTCTAAGCACTGTCCGTTCCATCTTCATCCGGCGAATCCCGATGGTGGTCGTCTCCCGAAAGATGATCTGTTCCAGCTTCTCAATATCTTCCTCCCCGCAGATGACATTCAGCTGCCAGGCAGGCCGGTTCTTCTTCATAAATACCGGCATGTAATGGACGTCTCTGGCCCCGGCCTCAAACAACCGCTCCATCACATACCCCAGAACCTCCCCGCTGCAGTCGTCAATATTGCTTTCCAGCTTGCAGATCACATCCTGGCTTCCGGTCCGGTCCCGGATCATCATGGCTCTTAAAATACCAGGCCGCTCATAGCTCCTCTTTCCTGCCCCGATTCCCACCTTTTCCACCGCAAAATCTCTTGGAAGCGTCTCGGACGTGCGGACCGCCGCCACGATGGCAGCTCCTGTAGGAGTCACGAATTCCCCCTCCGCGTCCACGATCCGCACCGGAAGCTTATGAGATTCCATAATATTGGCCACCGCTGGAACCGGAACTGGAAGAATCCCATGCTGGCACCGAACAGTCCCTGTTCCCTCGCACAGCATTGGGACGATCACCTCATGGATATCTAAATTGTCCAGACAAACTGCCGCCGCCACAATGTCCACAATGGAATCCACTGCCCCCACCTCATGGAAGTGAACCTCATCGATCGGAACATTGTGGGCTTTTGATTCCGCCTGGGCCAGAATCTCAAAGATCCTCAGAGCCAGTTTTTTAGCCCTGTCCGTCATACTCCCCTGACTAATGATCTGGCGGATCTCACTCATCCCCCGGTGCTCATGGTGGTGATGGTGGTGGGTATCCTCGTGGCTTTCTCCATGTTCATGGTGATGGTGGTGCATATGATCCTCCCCATGGACATGACTGTGATCATGGCCATGCAGATACTCCATATCGTGGTCATGATTCTCATGCTCCTTGTCCAGGATCACCCGAAAATCACAAGCATCGATCCCTGATTTTACCACCCTCCTGATCTCGATCCGAAAACCCGAAACCGGCAGGCTCTTTAGCGCCTCCGTAAGGACCTTCTCGTCCGCCCCCAGATCCAGAAGCGCCGCAACGGTCATATCCCCGCTGATTCCCGAATAGCACTCCAAATAAAGTTTCATTCCCTTATCCATGTTCTCATCCTCTCTTTCTCGTTTCCTTCAAAGCTTCTGACCCGTTCCACGTTTTGTCTCCTCTTTGACCCTGCAAGGCAGCCCTTCATCCATACTCCCTGACCGAAATCCCTCCAGATCCAGGGTCACGTACCCATATCCCAGAGCTTTCAGTTTCCGCGCAATATCTTTCCTCTCCCCCACCAGCCTTTCCAGATCTTTTTCATCTGCCTCAATCCTGGCCACATCGCCATGGACTCTCAGCCTCACATTATAAAGCCCCAGGCCTTTTAAATAATCTTCCCCCTGCCCAACCCTTCTCAGCTTGTCTACAGTAAGCGTCTCCCCATAGGGAAACCGGGTGGCCAGACAGGGCGCGGCCGGCCGGTTTGCCACGGATATCCCGTATTCCTCCGCCAGCTGACGCACCTGCGTCTTCGTAAGCCCCGCCTCTTTTAAAGGACTTTGAATCCCCAGCTCCTCCAAAGCCCTAAGGCCCGGGCGGTACTGCTTTAAGTCATCCACGTTGGTTCCGTCCAGAACCACCTTCGCCCCCGCCTGTTTAGCCGCATCTTTGACAGCTTTAAACAGATACTTCTTACAGCGGTAACACCTATCCACCGGATTGCGCTCAATTCCGGCAGCCTGCAGCTCCCGGACTTCAAGGACCATATGCTCTGCCCCCATCTCCAGGGCTACCTTTCTTGCAATCTCCATATCCTCTGCAGGATGCAGCTCTGTGCCGGCAGTCACAGCCAGCACCTGGGTTCCTTTCTCTTTCGCGTGTATCACAGCCAGCTTCAAAAGCAGCCCCGAATCCGCGCCTCCGGAAAATGCTACCGCCACATCTCCATCCGCATACTCGTCCATAAGCTGGTGCAGCCGTCTTTGCTTCTCATCCATTGCTCTCTCCTCCCACTGCCAGCCGGTTCATCTGGGTAGCCAGATATCCAGCTCCATACCCGTTGTCAATATTCACCACCGCGATCCCGTTGGCACAGGAATTGATCATGGTCAAAAGAGCCGAAAGTCCGTGAAAATTAGCCCCGTACCCCACCGAGGTGGGAACCGCTATGACCGGTCTGCTTACCATGCCTCCTATAACGCTGGCCAAGGCTCCCTCCATCCCTGCCACCGCCACCACACAGTTAGCCTTCCGTATAGTCTCCATCCGGTTAAGAAGCCTGTGGATCCCGCTGACCCCCACGTCATAGATCCGCTCCACATAGGCGCCAAAAAACTCCGCTGTCTGAGCTGCTTCCTCCGCCACCGGAATATCTGCCGTCCCCGCCGTACACACCGCCACATTGCCCATAAGCTCTTTATCCTTACTTTGAATCTTTAACACGCGGGACACCGGGTCATAACTGGCCTGGGGAAACCTGCCCCGGATCAGTTCAAACTGCGCCTTTGTGGCCCTGGTACCTAAAACTTCCCCCTCCTTTTCATAAAGCCGCTCATAAATAGCCTCCAGATGGTCGTCTGTCTTGCCGCTGCAAAAGACCACCTCCCCAAATCCGGTCCTCTCTTTCCTGCTGATATCTAACTTGGCATATCCCATCTCCTCATACCTGCCTATATGAATCAGCTGACCTGCCTCCTCCACGGATAAAGTCCCCTCTTTTACCTGTTCTAAGATCTGCTGGATATTATTCTCCTTCATAAAATCTCTCTCCTTCTGGTATTGCCGTGTTTTCTCCCCCATATCCCGTTCCTCTGGTTCCACACAAAAAGCCATGAAAGTAACAGCCCCTTCTGGCGGCTCATTGCCTTCACAGCTTCCCCATATCCTGTGCCAAATGCCAAATCTGCTCTCCACGGCTTCTGCCGTCTGCGCCTGCTTATACAGGCCCATTGATCTGTCCCCGATTATACCAGACCATCAATGTCCATGTCAAGATTCCTGTCCCTTCCATTTCCAGGTTTTCAAGGGCCACATACCTCTCCATAGCCGCATAATTTCATAAAATTCAGATAGACTTACCTTGCTGATTATCATACTATAATAACAGGTAGTCCGTAAGCGCTTTCAGTGAAATGTTTCATCCCCCGGCTTTCAGGATTACCTGCCCATATTAACCCTGTAACTTTCTTTGTCTTCTCATCCGAAAGGATATCGTGGACATGGAAAAAGGGACAGTATACCTGCCCCTTGTCCTGTCATCTCATATCTTTTCACCAATGATTCAACATTTTTACAAAATATAAACCCCAGCAGTGTCAAAATCCAGAAATGCTTTCTCACCGACCTCATAGATCCGCCTGTTCACCGGATTATAGTCCGTTATCTGAATCTCCATCTCCCCCACCATCACCTGGTAATACTGATAGGAGCCCATAAACGTGGACAGCATCACCTTTGCCTCCAGATACCCCTTTTCAGCCAGAGTGGCAGCCTCTGGGCGGATCACCAGAGCCGCCGTATCCCCAGCCTTGGCCCCCGCGTAATTGTTAACCATCAGGGTCTCCCCGGCCACATGGATCTTAGCCTTATCCTCCTCCACGGACACCACCTTTGCCTCCAGGAAATTAGCCTCCCCGATAAAATCAGCCACAAACCGGGAATTGGGGTGATAGTAGATCTCCCTGGGCGTCCCGATCTGCTCCACCCTTCCCTTGCTCATAATAATGATCTTATCGGAAATACTCATGGCTTCCGACTGGTCGTGGGTCACATAGATGGCTGTAATACCCACCTTCTGCTGAATCTTGCGGATCTCCGTCCTCATGGAAACACGCAGCTTGGCGTCAAGATTACTCAAAGGCTCGTCAAACAAAAGCACCCCTGGTTCCAGCACCAGAGCCCTGGCCAGAGCCACCCGCTGCTGCTGTCCTCCTGAAAGCTGGTTGGTCATACGGCTCTCCATGCCGTCCATCTCCACCAGCTTTAAGATCTTCATCACCCGCTCCCGTATCTCTTCCTTTGGCAGCTTGCGGATCTTAAGCCCGTAGGCCACATTGTCAAACACATTATAGTGGGGCAGCAGCGCATAGCTCTGGAACACCATGGCCGTATCCCTTTTGTTGGGCGTCAGGCTGTTGATAGCCTCGCCGCCTAAGTATATCTCCCCCTCGTCCGGGCTCTCAAATCCCGCGATCATCCGCAGGGTGGTGGTCTTTCCGCACCCTGACGGACCCAGCAGCGTCACAAAAGTCCCCGCCTCAATATCCAGGGTGGTATCCTGCACCGCATAAAATTCCTTTCCCGTCTTCGGGTCCTTGTAGATCTTCGAAATATGTTCCAGGCGAACGCCTTTTTTCTGTTTCTCCATCTATGCCTCCTCCTTGATTGCTCTGCTGGTCCCAAAAAATCTGATAAGCGTATTCATGATCAGCACCGCGCCGTAGGTAATGGCGATCAGCACTGTGGCGTAAGCGCAGGCCACGCCGTAATTTCCCTTCTCCGCCTGCTCATTGATCTGGCAGGTGATCAGAAGGAAATCCGGGGTAACCAGAAGAATGATGGCTGAAATAGCTGTAATACTCCTGACAAAAGCCGTAACCAGTCCGCTGAAAAATGAATCCTTGATCAACGGCAGCGTAACGGTCATAAACACCCTGGCCGAATTGGCGCCCATGTCGTAAGCCGACTCCTCGATCGATTTGTCAATCTGGCGCAGAGCCGAAATACCGCTTCTGGTCCCTGTAGGAAGGCTCCGCACAATAAACACGATAATCAGGATCAGCCCTGTGCCGTAGAGCCCGCTCATGACGCCTGTGCGGAACAACCCGTTGGCATACCCTCTGATGTACCCGATGCCCAGCACTGTCCCCGGCACAGCCATGGCAAGCATGGACACGAACTCGATAAACCCCTTGCCCTTAAATCTCTTTTTCACCACCAGATAAGCAATGACCATAGACAGAAACGCCGTCAGAGGAGACGCGATCAGGGACAGCACAAAAGAATCCTTAAAAGCCTTGATCCCGCTGGTCCGAAGCATGTACTGGAACCATTTAAGGGACAAGCTGTAATCCCTGCCCCACAAGGTAAACAGCGCTCCAAAAGGCACCATCACATACATCAACACCACAAACGCCGCCACAAGAGTACAGAAGATAGTCAGAGGCACCGTAACGCTTCTGTCCTCAATCAGCATCCTCATGCGGGACGCCTTTCCCGTAAGAGTGGCCGCCGTCTTTTTCTCCAGATAATACTTCTGGATCAAAAACAGCACCACAGTCAAAGACAGCAGGACCACAGACATGGCTGCCGCGCCGGTAGAATCGTAAGCCCCGGTCACCTGCAGATAGATCGTGGTGGCCAGCGTATCGTAGGAACCGCCGATAAGCATGGGATTGGCAAAATCGGCCACAGACTCGATAAATGTCACCAGGAACGCATTGCCCAGTCCGGGAAGAAGCAGAGGGAAGGTAACGCTGGTAAATACCTTCCACCTGGTGGCCCCCATGTCCCTGGTGGCCTCCTCCAGAGACGGATCAATATTCTTCAGCAGTCCTTTAAGCATCAGGTAACATACCGGAAAAAATGTCAAAGTCTGCACAATGGCAATGCCTTTAAGCCCGTACACATTGGAATCGTAAATCTTCAAAAGCGAACGGGTGATAATGCCACTGCGCCCAAACAGCATGATCATGGACAGAGACAGCACAAAAGGCGGGGACACCACCGGCAGCATAGACACCACAGAAAAAAGCTTTTCCAGGATCTTTGTCCGAAGCTTCACATAGACTTCCACATAAGCAAACAAAAGGCCAATGGCCGTAGACGCGATACCTGTAATAAATCCCAGCACCAGGGTGTTTTTAAACGCTGTCTGAAACCGCTCCAGACTCAGCACCCTTCCAAACACGGCAAATGTTACCTTCCCCTCCTCAAAAAAACTGTCCACCAGCAGCATGAGAAGCGGATACAAAATAAACAGCGCCAAAAATACCAGCAGAACCGCGATCATGCTGATCAGGATCGGGTCAGAAAAAAATTTCTTTCTCTCCAGCGCCGCGCTCTGTTTCTTGGACATATCTATCCCCCTTTCCCGCAAAAACAAACTTCCATAAGCAAAATGCCGCGTGTGCGACCACGCATCACGCAGCATTCCCCTGTTCTATCTTTTTAATTTCAGCTATTCTGTCTTAAACCTGTCGTCAGCAGAACTTCCCAGGGCTTCAAAGAAATCTTCCACATACTTGGAGCTGTTAGCCTTGGCATCCTCAAAATCATAGTCAATGGTATTATTCATATCCAGTCCAAACTTGGCAGCCTCCTCCGGCTGAGCCCCGTTGGACAGCACCAAAAACTGGTAGGAACCGGCCTCCTTCGCATGGTCCACGCACTCCGGAGACAGAGCATACTCGATCCAAAGCTTCGCCGCGTTGGGGTGAGCGCAGCCATTAAAGATCGCGGTAGCTCCCACCTCAAAAGAGGTTCCGTCCTCAGGCACGATCAGCTGGATATTGTCGTAGCCCTGAAGGATCTGGTAAATCCCGTCGTGAAGGAATCCGATACCGATCACGCACTCGCCCGGGCCTACCATCTTGGAAGGGCCGGAACCGGACTTGGTGTACTGGCTGATATTCTTGTCAAGAGCTTTAAAATACTCCATAGCCTCATCATGCCCCTTCATCTGGATCATGGTGTTGATCACCAGCTTGGCCGTACCTGCCGTGTTGGGGTTGGAAAGCATGATCAGATCCTTGTACTCTTCCTTTGTCAGATCATCCCATGTCTTGGGCGCTTCCAGGTTCAGACGGGCCAATTCCTCCGTGTTAACCATAAAGCCCAGGATGCCCTTGTAGATGCCGTACCAGCAGTTGGTAGGATCTTTGTAATCCTCGCTGATCAGATTGGCCGCGTTCTCTGCCTTATACTCCATAAGAAGGCCGTCAGCCACTGCCTCATTATAGGGGTCTGTAGTCCCGCCGAACCACACGTCCGCAGACGGCTTCCCCGCCTCCTCAGAAATCTTGGTATATACCTCGGAAGTAGAAAGTCTCTGGAACTTTGTCTTGATCCCGTACATCTGTTCAAAATTCTTGCACGCCAGCGACAGATACTCCTCCTCACAAGAACCATACACCGTTAGCTCTCCCTCTGCCTTAGCCGCCTCGATCAAGGCGTCCATGCCGCCTGCCGCCTCCTTTTCCCCGGCGTCGTCCGCCTCGGTCTTGTCAGCTGCCTCCGTCTGTCCGGAAGCTTCCGCAGAAGTCGCCGCAGGCTCCGTAGGAGCAGCCGTAGTCTCCCCGCCGCCTCCTCCGCAGGCAGTCAGGCTCATTATCATAGAACATGTCAACAGCAATGCCAGTTTTTTCTTCATAACCTCATCCTCCTTAAAATATGAATCATACAAGTAAATAATACCACAAATGAGTTATAAATTAAACCCTTTTTGTAAATTTTATACAATTTTTTAATACTGTTCATGATGAGTGAGCAAAGTCGGCGGTTGTCGTAAGCAGGAGGGCTGATACCCGACTGATTTCCGCTTTAAGGGCTCATCGGAATGTTTGGCATATCTGAACCCGGACGAGACATCTCTCCTTCTCTGACTGGCCCCACGACAACCTTCGCCCCTTTGTTCACTCAATTACACATCATAAAAAAGGAGGCGAGTCTCCCCGCCCCTCATTTTTCCTAATACAAATGCTTTTTCAACACCTCAAAGACCAATTTCAAATCAATAGGCTTTGGCACATGTTCATTCATTCCGCTGTCCAGGCATTTCTGGATATCATCGGAAAACGCGTCCGCCGTCATGGCAATAATAGGCAGGACGGCATCGCCTCTCGACGATCTGCGGATAATCCTTGCCGCTTCATACCCGTTCATAACAGGCATCCGTATATCCATGAGTATCCCATCATAGTATCCCGCCTCTGAACCTTCGAACATATCCACGCAGACTTTCCCGTTCTCCGCCCTCTCCAGCACAAGTCCCGTCTCTGACAAAAGTTCCTCCGCGATCTCCCAATTCAGGTCATTATCTTCCGCCACAAGAATGCGCTTTCCTGAAAGATCCATGATCTCTCTGGGCTTCTCTTCCTCCTCCCCCTGCTGGTTCAGCATAAATCTGCTGAGGCTTAAGTAAAGGTTGGACTTAAACAGCGGTTTCGAGATAAATCCCTGAACACCCACGTCTCTGGCCGCCGCCTCGACATCGCCCCAGTCATAGGCTGATATGAGGAATATGGGGACCTCATCCCCCACCTTGCCCCGAATCTCCCGGGCTGTCTCCAGTCCGTCCATTCCGGGCATCTTCCAGTCAAGGAGGATCACCTGATAGCCGCAGTGCTCCTCATGGTGTCTCTGGGCCATCTCCACCGCGATCCTCCCGTTGAGGGCCCAATCCGCGTCAATGCCCATCTGCTTCAGCTCGTAGACCGCGCTCTGACAAAGATCCTCATTGTTGTCCACCACCAGCATCTTCCAGTTGGGAAGAACCATCTCCTCCTCCGGAATGGCGGCCTTCTCAAAATCCACCGTAATATGAAACTGGCTTCCCTTCCCCGGAGCGCTCTCCAGCTCAATGGTTCCTTTCATGGCTTCCACTATGTACTTGGTAATGGCCATCCCCAGGCCGCTGCCCTCAGTCTTGTCAACCTGAAGGTTCTTCTCCCTGGTAAACGTCTCAAAGATCGTCTTCTGAAATTCCGGGGTCATGCCAATGCCGTTGTCCTTCACCTTAAAATGGCACCGCACCCATCCGTCCCCTGCCGGCGAGGCCTCCTGGCTTAAAAATACATTGATGGTCCCTTCCTCCGGCGTAAACTTAATGGCATTGGACAAGAGATTGATCAGCACCTGGTTCAGGCGCACGCTGTCGCAGTACACCTCCTCCGCCGTCACGTTCTGGATAAAAATGTCAAAATGCTGGTTTCTGGCCTCAATCTGGGGCTGTACGATATTGACAATGCTGTCCATCGTCTCTCTCAGGGACACCTGATGCTGATTTAAAGTCAGTTTTCCGCTCTCAATCTTGGACATATCCAGCACATCGTTAATAAGCCCCAGCAGATGCTTGCTGGACAGGGTGATCTTCGTCAAACAGTCCTTCACCTTAACCGTATCCCCCACATTGGCCAGGGCAATGGCCGTCATGCCTACGATCCCGTTCATGGGCGTCCGGATATCATGACTCATATTGGAAAGGAATTCGCTTTTGGCCCTGTTAGCCTGTTCCGCTTTATTTAAGATCTGCAGTTGATTCTGGGACAGTTTATAATACATGACAAAAATGATCACGCCGGCTGCCAGGATTATGGCGCATACCCCCAAAATCGTGTACTGACGAACGCCTCCCAACTGGCTGATAATATCATCCAATACGCCGTAAGGCATAACCGCCACCAGATACCACTGGGAATCCGGAAGGTCCGCACAGTAAAAATGCTGATACACCCCGTCCACCATAGCGATGGTGGTGTAATCCTCCCCCAGATCCATGGCCCGCCCCATGTCGTCCACGTACTGCTGGGGCGTCTTGCCGTTAAATTCCTGGAACATCTCCTTAACCTGGGTAAAATAGTCCTCCCTGTACTTGGTCCTGCTCTGAATGATAAACGTGCCGTCCCGGCGGATGATATGGGAGTATATCATGGAATTCTCCTCATTGAGCACAAGGGTCTCATTGAGATAATCCATGGGAACACCGGCGATGAGCATAGAACTTCTCTCCCCTTCAGCCATTGGGTACTCTGCCCTGACTCCCAGAAGGAGAAGCCGCTCACCACTTTCATCCAGACCGCTGATGACCGCCCGTTCCTTTCCCAGCTGAGACTGCCCCTGGTCCGAGATCTCCACATGTTCCCCGTAGATCCGCTCACATCTCCCGTCCTCCGTATACAGCCCCAAGTACTCAAACTCCCGGATACTGCCGCTTATGGCCAGGTCTTTCTTCATCTCATCCCCGTAAACCGCATCCTCCCATGGCGTGCGCCTTATGATCCCCTCGATCTGTGACAGCCTCAGCCTGATAATGGCGTCAAACTTTTCCTGCAGCTGCCTGCTGACCTCAGACATATAAATGCGGCCTACCTGGTTGATCGCCTCCTGACTTTTCGCCCCCATAAAAAGCCCCATCCACACAAAACAGGCGATACAAAGTCCTGCCAGCCCCAGAGCGCTTGCCAAAAGAAACTTCTTCATGCCCTTCACAACGTATCCTCCTCAATCATCCGCGATCTCTGGCAATTTCCTGCTGCGCGCCAACACGTATACCCCCGCCGCCGCCGCAAACAGGGAGATAAACTGGGAAGTTGTCAGGCTCCCCACATTCCCCCGAATCAGATCGCCCCGGAAAAACTCCATGACAAACCGCCCCAGACTATAGAAGACCAGATACATTCCCGCCACCTGTCCGTCCCGCTTCACTCTCCCTGACAGCCACAGAAGCACGAAAAAGTGAAGGAAGTTCAGTCCGCTGGACAAAAGCTGCGTAGGCAGCAGCCGAACACCGTTGGGTGCGTAGGCAGAATCCCTGAACACAACGGCAAAAACCCCGTCCGTCTCAATGCCATAACAACACCCCGCAAGGAAACAGCCAATCCGTCCAAACCCCTGGGCCAGCGCCACTGCAGGCAGGATCAGATCCGCGTATTTGAGAAATCTAAGCTTGTACTTTCTGCAGTACGCGTATCCTCCTAAGATGCCCCCTATGATCCCTCCATACACCACAAACCCATTGGCAACATCCAGAAGAAGCCTGGGGTTTTTTATGATCTCATCTATGGTGGTGATATAGTACAAAAGCTTTGCGCTGGCCAGTCCGATAACAATAACCCATATGGCAAGGCCAAATACATGGTCCGCGTCCAGCCCTTTCTTTCTGGCCCTGTAATCCGAAAAAAGGTACGCCGCCAGAAATCCAATGCCGATCATGAGACCGTAGCCGTGAATCGTAAAACCACCTATGGAAAGCAAGTCATTTTTCATCCGTTCACCTCAAATCCAAGCCTGTATCTCAGATAAATATACCACAAAACCGGCCATTATCAAAGGGGCTATTTCTACTTTTCTCTCAGCCGATGCCGCCATATACGATTCCAAGAATAAATACAAACACCGCCAAAGGCACATAGATATATTTCCCCAGCACGCCGAACCACGGCGCCAACGATTTCTTTCTCCCCAGAGAAAGCTCCTCCTTTATCTCATCCCAGCCCAGTATATAGTAGATGGAAAAAGCGCCCAGGAGCGCACCGAAAGGCACCACCAGAATCGTGATAAAATCCATCCACGCTCCCACCTTATCGCCTTCCTCGATAAAGATCCCCACAGCCAGAGCCACCGCGCCGCACAGGACAGCCATGACTCTGTGGGACATCCCAAACCGGGTCTGCCACGATTCGCACACAGCTTCAAACATGTTTATTAAGCTGGTTATCCCCGCAAATGCCACAGACACAAAGAAGAACACCGCAAACAGCCTTCCAAGAGGCATCTGGGCAAATACCTGGGGCAAAGTGATGAACATCAGCGGCGGTCCGCTGGCCGGCTCGATGCCAAAGGCAAACACCGCCGGCATGATTGCAAGACCTGCCAGCATGGCCGCAATGGTGTCAAACACCGCCGTATTTACTGACGCTCCCACAATATCCTCATCCCGCCCAAGATAGGAACCATAGACGATCATTCCCGAACCGGTGATGGACAAGGAAAAAAACGCCTGCCCCATGGCCATAACCCAGGTATCCGCCTCTAGCAGATACTCCCACTTGGGAATAAATAAAAACCGATACCCCTCTGACGCCCCGTCCAGGAAAAACACCCGCACGGCCAGCACCACGAACAGCCCGAAAAACGCAGGCATCAGCACCTTGTTGATCTTCTCAATCCCTTTCGTGGCCCCTGCCATCAAAAGCCCGCAGGCCATACATACCACCGCCACATGACAGGAAATGTTGCCAAAAGCCGAAGACATCTCCGCAAAAAATCCTCCGGCATCCCTGACAAACAACTCTCCGGTCAAGCTGGCCCCCAAGGTCTTCAACACCCATCCCAGGATCACCGAGTAGCCGATGGCAATGCCAAGGGAGCCCATGAGAGGAATCCACCCCAGAACATATCCCAGTTTCCCCTTCTTTCTGGCATTCCAGCAATACTCATAGGAACCCAAAGTCCCTGTCCCCGCCCGGCGTCCGATGGCAAACTCCACCGAAAGCCCTGTCAGCCCGAACAGGGCGATAAACAAAAAATACGGGATCAAAAACGCCGCGCCTCCGTACTGTCCCAGCCTGTAGGGAAACAGCCAGATATTGCCCATCCCCACAGCCGACCCCACGCAGGCCAGCACAAACCCCAGAGAGTTCTGAAATCCTCCGTTCTGATGTGTTCTTTTGGGCGCTCCCCCATGTTTCTGCCCTCTGTCTGCCCCAGGGCTTTTTTCTCTCAAACCATGACCTGCCATCCTGTTTTTCTGCCTTCCTTTTTATCGTTTACCTGCCACGAAACACTGCGCTGCTGTAAATCACTGCATTTCTTTCTACTATATACCAGAAATCGACATTTGTAAAACGAAACTTCCATGATTTTCCCTATACTGTCAAAAAAGGGTGGTATCCTCAGATCCGATATCTCTTACTTTCCCAGAACAGCCAGAGCGTCCTCATACCCCTGCTCCATCCGCCGCCTGGCCCCCTCCGCCGAAAAATCCAAAGTTCCCGTGACAAAATCTCCCTGGTCCCGGGATGGGACGATCTGCACCATGGACGCCCCCGGAAATTCCTCCTCATCCACCATGCCCCGGCGGCTTAGGTGCACCACCAGAAAATCCCGATATCCCGCGTTGTACAGAGGCCGCAACGGCACATTGTCCTTCAGTCCTCCGTCCAGATACATACTCTTTCCGAACCTGACCGGCCCGAAGATTCCCGGAAGGGCCGACGTGGCCAGAAGGATAGTCTCCATATCATTCTGCTTCATCCCCGTCACGTTGATGTAATCCATCAAGTTGGAAGTCACATTGTAACAGGCCAGGTAACAGGGAATCCCGTTCCATGCCACCCGGTTCACATCCAGCTCTTCACGGATAATCTGCACCAGGCCGTCCCTGGAGAAGATCCCGTCCTTCAGCAGGGACTCTGCCTCCACGTCGGGCCACCGCTCCGCCATGGCCTTTAAATCCTCCACAAAGTCAAACCGGCTCGTGTCCAGGATCTTTTCTGCGTTCATGGTCAGCCAGATACGCCTGGCTCTGTCATAGTCGCCCTGGACAAACAGAGCCCCGTTGAGCCCGCCTACGGAAGCTCCCGACACAGCCCTGATCTTTTTGTCTATGCCAAGCTCCTTCATAGCTCTCCACACCCCGATCTCATAGGCACCCTTGCCGCCGCCCCCGGCTAAAATCAATGCAGTCCCTTCCATATAAATCCCCTTTTCATTTATCTCTTACTATATTATCTATGGCATAATCTTAAAACGGCCACCGTCTCCCATATCTTCCCGGTATCGAACCACCCCGCCCGGCAAATACTACTCCCATAATCTACAAAAGCGCCGGTCTGCCAAAATATCCCGGGCGCTCTCATCTCACGCCAAAAGGAGGAAACCTATGCTGCTGTCGTGTATCGCCTACGCCGTCATTCCCGTCTACACCCTGCTGTTTGTCAGCGGGACCAACTGGTTCACCTCCAATCTGTCGGTCATCGGAAGCCTGCCCACCCGCCGCGCCGCGTTCTTCCTTCTGGGCGTCATCATCGGCCTTTACTACTACGAAGCGCTGAAAAAGCTGCTTGTCTACCTGCCCCATCCGATCCTGGAACACAGGCTCCTTGTCACAGCCCTCCTTCTTCTGCTTTTGGCCGTCACCACCCCCTATCTGCCGGAGTCCGTGCCCCTCCAGGCCTTTCTCCATGTGGTGTTCGCCTTTGTGTCCTCCGTCCTGCTGGCCTTATGCCTGTACCTGATTCTGTGGCGCCTGTCCGCCCTGTCCCCTGATGCCCGACAGTTTCTGCGGCCTTTCCGCCTGTCCATGGTGGCCATCACCCTGGTAAGCGGCCTTCTTCTGATTCTGGCAGGCATCATCAGCAGCGCCCTGGAGGTGTTCTTCATCATCGCCACCACCATACTGGTGCAGAGATTATATGTGCTTTCCTCTTGCATTTTTTCCCGTTAAGGTTACAATAAAAGCAGAGAAAGAATACACTATGAGTATGCCCGGAAATCCGCCGCAAAAATCAATATCCGCGGATTTTTCCGGAGATACCGCAGATGTATGGTATTCTGACCACCCGGCCGGCAGTCACATCCGCCCCGCGCCGGTACATATCATGCGAGGAGGACAACACTATGAATACTGTTATGGAAAATCTGCTTACCAGACGGAGCATCCGCGCCTTTGAGGACCGGGAAATCCCCGGACAGGAGCTGGACGCCATCCTCAAAGCCGCCCAGTACGCCCCCAGCGCCATGAACCGTCAGACCTGGCAGTTCACCGTACTCCGAAGCCGCGCCAAGATCCAGGAGCTGGCCGCTGCCATCGGGGAAGCCCTTGACCGTGAAAACTACACCATGTATGAGCCCCAGGTCATCATCATCACGTCCAACCTGCGGGACGCCCGCTTCGGCATCGACGACAACGCCTGCGCCCTGGAGAACATCTTCCTGGCCGCCCACTCCTTCGGCATCGGCTCCGTGTGGATCAACCAGCTTCGTGATGCCTGCGACGCCCCGAAGGTCCGCCGGATGCTTAAGTCCTACGGCATCCCCGACGACCACGCGGCCTACGGCATCGCCGCCCTGGGCTACGCGGCCCCAGCCCAGCCCAAAGAGATTATCAAAAACGGCAAAATCGTGTTTGCAGACTGACCCTTTTTATCTTAAGAAGCCGCCGGGATCGTTCCCTGGCGGCATTTGCCTGCCGCCAAGACTGCCAGAACAGCCAAAAGGTTCAAAAAGACGGGTATACTGCCAATCCATCCTTGCCAGAACACCCGTTCTTTTTTCTTTTTCTTTGCGCTTTATGCTTTTATATCGTTCCCTGTTATACCACCCTGTATCCGGCTTATTTCTCCGTCATCAGCATCATGATCTCATTGCTGCGGCTGACGAACTTCGTCATCCGCTCCGCGCTTAAGCTGCCGTGGGTCAGAGAGGCCATGTCGTAAAGCTGCTCACAGATCTTCCCCGTCAGCTCCCCTTCACCATTGGCAAGCACATACTGCACCAGCTTGTGGTTGGCGTTGAGCACCAGGGTCTCCCCCTCATTTCCGAACATGGACGGGTCCATGCCGTACATGTTGTACATCTTCATCATGTCCTGCATTCTCCGGCTCTCCTCAGACAGGGTGATCATGGAAGCTACCTGGTCATTTTTCAGCTTCTCCACCTTGATCTCCAGCTTGTCATTGCCAAGAGCCTTCTTGAAGATCTCCGTCAGCTTCTCCGTGTCCGCCTTGAAGCTCTCCTCATCCTCCTTCTTAACCTCCTCCTTAAAGGTGTCCGTGACGTCGGCGTCAATGCGCATGAACTTTAAGCCTTCCTTCTTCTGCTCCAGCTGGCTGATAAACGGGCTGTCAATGTTGTGGTTCATAATCACCGCGTTAAGCCCCTCCTGCCGGAACATGTTGATATACTGGCTCTGCTCCTTCTCATCGGTCACATAGTAGATCACATTCTCATGCTTGTCCTTGGCGTCGTCCAAGCAGTCCTGGAGAGTCAAGTACTTCTTATCCAGATCCTTGAACAGCACGTACTCCTTCATCTTCTCCTCAAACTTGTCGTCCTTTAAGCAGCCGAACTTGATAAACGGGCTGATGTCATCCCAGTACTTCTCATAGGCTTCCCGGTCGGTCTTGCACATTCCGCTTAACTTGTCAGCCACCTTCTTGGTGATGTAGTCGGAGATCTTCTTCACAAACCCGTCGTTCTGCAGTGCGCTTCTGGACACGTTCAGGGGCAGGTCCGGACAGTCGATGGCGCCCTTTAACAGCATGAGAAACTCCGGAATAACCTCCTTGATGTTGTCCGCGATGAACACCTGGTTGTTGTACAGCTTGATGGTCCCCTCCAGGCTGTCGTACTCCGTGTTGATCTTGGGGAAGTACAGGATGCCCTTTAAGTTAAATGGGTAGTCCATGTTCAGATGGATCCAGAACAGAGGCTCCTTGTAGTCCATAAATACCTTCCGGTAGAAGGACTTATACTCCTCCTCCGTACACTCATTGGGGTGCTTGTTCCACAGAGGGTTGATATCATTAACCGCCACAGGCCGCCTTAAGATCTTGTACTTCTCCCTGGCCGGGGACACCTCCACAACTTCCTTCTCCCCGTTTTCATTCTCCTTCTCCTCAGTCTTGGCCTCCTCCAGGATGGTCTCCACAATGGTATCCTTGTCCGTCAGCTCATCCTTCTCAATGGTGTCATACTGGGGCTCCGCCTCCGCGTTGTTGAGGAAAATGGGAACCGGCATAAAGCCGCAGTACTTCTCCAGCACCTCCCTGGCCCGGTACTCATTGGAGAACTCCACGCTGTCCTCATTGAGGTACAGGGTAATGGTGGTTCCGAAGGTCTCCCTGTCCCCGTCGCTCATCTCAAACTCCGTGCCGCCCTCTGACTCCCAGTGTACCGCCTTGGCATCCTGTTTGTAAGACAAAGTGTCAATGGTCACCTTGTCCGCCACCATAAACGCAGAGTAGAATCCCAGACCGAAATGCCCGATGATCTGGTCCTCATTGGCCTTGTCCTTATATTTGTTCAGGAAATCCTGAGCCCCGGAAAAAGCGATCTGGTTAATATACTCCTCCACTTCCTCCTCCGTCATGCCGATACCGTTATCCGTCACAGTGATGGTCTTGTCCGTAGGGTTCACCGTCACCTGAATCTTATACTCCACATCCTCCGGCTTCTCAAACTCCCCCATCAGCTCCAGCTTCTTTAACTTTGTGATGGCGTCGCAGCCGTTGGAAACCAGCTCCCTGTAGAAAATGTCGTGGTCAGAATACAGCCACTTCTTGATCACCGGAAATATGTTCTCACTGCTTATAGATAAACTGCCTGTCTTGGTTGCCATATCAAACACTCCTTTTTCTGTTTAATTATCGTTTTATATTGCCTACAGAGTATTCTAGTACTGATAGAACAAATTGTCAACAGGAAATTAGCACTCATTTCAAAAGAGTGCTAGCAATTCTCATTTAACATTGACTTTTCACTGATTCTGTTGTATCATGTCACTGTAAGAATTTTATTATTCACTGAGCGCTTCGCCGCTTGTTTTTCCTAAGTGCGAACTTTTAATCCGGGGCAGGCACAGCCTGCTTTTTTACATAGGAGAACCTACATGGCATTATCATTTTATACGGTAGACAAGGCATACATTGACTACCTGCAGTCAGCAGAACTCCAGGCGCGGGGCTTTACCCATGTACCCAATATGGAATACAACAACCGTGAACAGAAATTCACCTGTGGAATTGTACTCCGCATAAAAGACTTGAACTACTATGTCCCTGTATTCTCATACACGAAACAGCAGAAAGACAACATTCTGATCAATATCTCTCAGGACATCAAAAATCCCGTTAAAGGCTCCCTTCGGTTTAACTATATGTTTCCCGCCCCTGACAGCAGCATCACACAATTGATTATTTCAAGGGAAGAGGTAAAATGTCGGAATCTTCTGAACAAAGAACTCCGGTTCATCCAGGCAAATGAAACACGAATCCGAAACAAGGCAAAACAGACCTATTCGAAGGTCATAAATAAAGTCAATGAGAATATTCTGAAAAACTCCTGCGATTTCTCTCTGTTAGAACATGCATGCAAGAAATACAAGAGTGCCTGTTGACTTAAGCGGAGGCTGACAACCGCTTAACTCTTGCCCATTGCAGCCCGCTGTGATACAATGCTGCTGTCAGTACCAATACAATTATCATCAGAAAGGCACGCCATGAACTCCATCCATGATTCCGTCACAGACATCCTAAGCGACAGCCCCTTAAAGCTTGTCATAAGCAAGCCGGCTGCCAAAGACCGGACTTACCAGAAGATCACCATAGAACAGAAGGACGGCTATTACCAGATCGCCAGATACACAGAAAAACAGGTTTTTCATGAAAACGTTTCTATTGAACGGCTCTATCAGACATGCGTTGACTCTCTGGAAACCGATTTCCGGCAGCTGAACGCCTGGTCAAAGGACAAGGAGTACTCTGTCTCCGTTTCCAAAAAGAAAAAAGTCCTTTTCACCGCCAAGGCGTCCAAAACGCCTTATGACCTTCCCTGGCAGCCCGGCCACAACCGGGCGAAAAACTATATCCTGCCGGAGGGCCGCGTCATCCCGCCCCTTGTTGACATGGGCATCTTCACCTCCCAGGGAAAGGTGGCCAGATCCATGTACGACAAATACAGGCAGATCAACCGTTTCATAGAGCTCATAGACGATGTGATAAAAAAGGAAAATCCCCCCAGCCTTAACATCATTGACTTCGGCTGCGGCAAGTCCTACCTGACCTTTATCCTCTATTATTATCTGACCGAAATCCGGAATATATCCGTCAACATCATCGGTCTGGACCTAAAAGAAGACGTCATCCGCAAATGCAACGCCGCCGCTTTAAAATACCACTATGACCACCTCCGGTTTGAGCTGGGGGATATCAACGGTTTTCGCTGTCCCTTTGACGTGGACATGGTCATCACCCTCCACGCTTGCGACACCGCAACCGACTATGCCCTTTACAACGCCGTCTCCTGGAACGCCAGGATGATCTTCTCCGTGCCCTGCTGCCAGCATGAACTGAACAAGCAGATCCACACGGACAGACTTTCCCTCCTCACCAGATACGGCATTGTCTCTGAGCGCTTCTGCGCCCTCATGACCGACGCCATCCGGGCAAATCTTTTGGAGTACTCCGGGTATAACACCCAGCTGCTGGAATTTATCGACTTTGAGCATACTCCGAAAAATGTGCTCATCCGCGCAACACGCAATCCGGGGAAATCCGCGTCTGCCAGACAAAAGGCCCTTGAGGAGGCTAAGCGGGTTATTGAGGAATTTCATGTAGATCCGACTTTGTATGGGCTGCTTTGCGGTAAATAATCTGACGGCATATCTCAGCAGAACCATTATCATGTGATAACAAGAGGCAGTAATCGACCTGGTTACTGCCTCTAAAAAACTTAACCAAAGACAAACTTATCAACAACACAAACTTTTAGCTTATCTATCAGTACTAATATAACCACTTCCCATAAAGATGTTAACTATTATTTAGGGCTGAATACTCCCTCACACCATCTCATCCACACACACAGCCCCATAAGGCCGGATGCTCATCTTATAAGCATTCCCCTTCCCCAGAGCCTTCTCAATATACTCCACATACTCATCCACCAGATCATTGGGCAGCATGGCCATAATAACCCCCGCGAACCCGCCGCCGTGGATCCTGCAGGCCCCCCGCTTCTTATCCGCGATAAACAATTCCGTCAAAGCCAGAGCCACGCTGATGCCCTGCTCCTGGACACTGCTGTTGGTGTAGCAGTTCTGCAGCCACTTCCAGGAAGAATTGCCGGAAGCCGTGATCCCCGCCAGAAAATCATCAAACCGGTTCTCCTTCAGGGCAGCCACCTCCGCCTCAACCCTCTTATTCTCCTCAAAGAAGTGAAGCGCCCTCATAACGGACCGGTCCCCGGCAAACTGCCGTACCTTGGTCAGATCCCTGATCACGTCCTCCTCCTTCACCTGGGCGCAGACTTCCTTGCCGAAATACTCCGCCACCTTCTTCATCTCATTTGGCACGGAGGAGTAATCCGCGCTCAGATCCGCGTGGCCCTTCCCCGTGTTCACGATAATCAGACTGTGGTTCTGGGAACCGAAATCAAAGGGGATCTGCTCCACCTTGGGATTTGCCGGGTCAAAAAAGTCAATGGTGATCAAGCCGCCCACAGCGCAGGCCATCTGGTCCAAAAGCCCTGACGACTTGTTCCAGTAATGGTTCTCCGAATATTTCCCCACATGGGCATAGGCCACCACGTCCATCTTTCCCTCATTAAAAAATACGTTGAGCATGGAACACAGAAGCATCTCAAACGCCGCTGAGGAGCTGACTCCCGCCGCGCTTATGACATTGCTGGTTATGTAAGCGTCAAACCCGCCTATCTTGTACCCCATCTCCACAAATCCCTTTAACAGCCCCTTCACCAGGTCAATGGTCCCCGCCATCTTGCTGCTGGGCGCCAGGTCCTTAAGGTCAATGGAAAACTTCTGGTCAAAGGTCTCACTGACAATGTTCACCTTGTCACTGTCATTCTTCGCCCCAATGCCCACACAGTCCAGGTTGATGCTTCCCGCCAGAACCTTGCCGTGGTTGTGGTCCGTGTGGTTTCCGCTTATCTCCGTCCGCCCCGGTGAGGTAAACATCTTCACGTCCTTATCCCCAAATTCCCTCTCAAACTTTTCCACCAGATCCTTATAGCGCTTCACATTGGTCTCCACATTGTCCCTGCCGTACAGTTTGGCCATAAGCTCACGGGCTTTCGCGGAATCAAGAATCCTCATCGCATCTGTTTTCATGATATTTTTCCTTTCTGTGCTCATTTTTTACCTGCCTGCCCAAAAGACCGGTCAGGTTTTGCGGCGAAAACTATCTGCCGCCTCTATTGCTTTTAAGTATAACAGAATCCGGTCTCATAAGACATATATTTTTGTGTGATAATCTTTATTTTTTTACCTTCCGCGCCGTCCCACAAGTACCCCCGCAGCATGCAAAGCCATCACTCCCCCTGCTGTTCCAGCCTGGTAAATCCCCCGGAGGACGTGCAGGGAATCATGGACACCTGTGTCCCCTCCTGTCCCCACTCCACCTTTAAAAGGGCCGTCTTTGGAATACTGCTTCCGAACACGAAATTCCCCAGGCTGTACACGATCATCTTTCCCTTGTACTCCTCTGTCTCCTGCAGCACATGAGGATGGCTTCCCACCACCAGGTCCGCCCCCGCGTCGATGTAGGCTTTCCCCATGGCCCGCTGATACTCCTTGGGCTCTGTCTCCCTCTCCACGCCCCAGTGTACGTACACCACCAGAAAGTCGCACTGCTGCCTGGCCTCCTCAACCGCCTTAAGGGGCAGCGTGGTATCATAGGTGGAAAATACCCCCGGATGGCCCTTTCCCGCCGCCCAGCCGGCATCCATATAGACCCTGGACATCCCCAGAAATCCTATGATCTTCTGCCCGACGGTGATGGTCTTAAGGGCGCTGGCCCTCTCAAAATCCTCCCCGCCTCCCACATACAGGATCCCCGCCTCATCCAAAGCTTTACAGCTGTCCAAAAGCCCCTCCGTCCCGAAATCCAGAATATGGTTGTTGGCAAGGGTCACAATATCCACCCCCATCTCCTGGAGAATGTGCATCCTGCTCTCCGGCACGCGAAAGGTAAACTGCTTGTCAGCCGCCGCAGTCCCCCTCCGGGTAAAAGGAAACTCCTGGTTCACCATAAAGATATCCGCCTTCTCAATCTCCTCCCGGATCCCCTCATCCAGAACGCCGTGGATTCCCTCCGCTTTGTCGTATGCATTAAGCACATGGTCGGAAAAATACACGTCCCCTCCAAACAGCATCACAATCTCGGAGGATGAGGCTCCCTTCTGTCCCCCGCTGTCTGCATCTGCGGCTATATTATCGGAACCATCCTGGCCGCTCTTTGCCGCACCCTCTTCCTCTCCCTGACCTTCCTCCTGCCCTCCAAGGACGATCCTTGCCGCTGCCTGGTCTTTGCCCTGAATGTCCGCGCTCCGTTCCATATTCTCCGACTGCCAGCCATCATTCCCGCGGCCGTCGCCTCCATTCCTGCCCTCCCCTGCCATTGCTCCGGCCTCAATATACTCCCGCCCGTCCCTGGCTCCCCCGCCTTTCCAGAGCAGCCCTGCGGTTATGACCAGCAGCGCCGCCATCCCCATGGCAGCTGCTAAGATAACTTTGTTCCCTCTTTCCCCCATGATAGCCCTCCTGTCTCCACCCTTAGGGATTGTCACAAAATAATTTGGGCTTTAGACCAGCATAGCGCATAAATTATTTTGTGACAGTTCCTTTACCTTCCCCGCGCCGTTTTATCTGGCACAGGCTTTCATTTATCATACTATGGACAGCCGCCCTCTGTCCATATCATCTTTTGTCGGTTTTAGAATGGGGAAAATAAGATACAACAAAACCCGAAAAGGGTTGGACAACTATGTACAGAGTTTAGACAATCCTTCATAAGATTAAGGCGGCAAAGAACAACTCCTGTCCAGAACTTTTCTGCCGCCTTATCTTTAAGATCCCACTTCGCCATAGCCAATGCTTCGCCCTGGCCCGGGCGAGCCGAAGCAAAGAACTTAACAAGCCAATACCACGCCTCCGTCGCTGGCGTACACCGTAGCCACGCCTGCGGTCTCCGTGATCACCACATCCTTAAAAGGAATCCTCTTCAGCAGTTCCTCCTTCACAAATTCCGCCCGCTCCCGGTTATTGCAGTGAGCCACCACCGCAATCTTTCCCTCCGGCTCCTTGATGTTCTTCTGAGCATAATCGCACATTTTGGCCAATGCCTTATTGATCCCTCTGGCCTGATCCTCCTTGATGATAACGCCATCAACAGCGCCCATCACCGGCTTAATGTTCAGCGCCGTGGCAAAAAACGCCTGCAGCCCTGTCAGCCGCCCATTCTTGCGCAGCACATCCAGAGACTCCAGAACAAAATACGTCTTCATCTCCTTTTTAAAAGCTTCCGCCTTCTCACACACCTGTTCAAAATCCATACCGCTCTCACAAAGCCCCTTGATATACAGCCCAATGTTCAGCTCCCCCGCCGAGGCTGACCAGGAATCAATGACCTTGATATTCTTAGCCCCATGCTCCTCCTCATAAAGTTCCTTCCCCAGCACCGCGCTGTTGTATGTGCCGCTTAGATGGCTGGACAAGGTGATGACGTACACATCCTCCTCCTGACACTCGTAGGCCTCCTTGAACATCTCCGGGGAAGGGCAGGCTGTCTTGGGACAGTTGGGGCTGGCCTTCACCAACTCCAGAAAACGTTTTTGGTCAAAAGTCTCATCATCTATCACCTGGGTATCATCCACCTGCAAAGTCAGAGGAATCATCTGAAAGCGGGGATCCTTTTTCATCTCATCTGTCAAGTCAAGGCAGCTGTCGCCAATAATTTTATAGCTCATATCGTCCCTCCTGAAAACCTTTACTATATAACATAGTTTTGATTACTACATATTATAGCACACTTTTGGCAAATTACAATAAAAAAGAATTTCTTGACAAAAAAACCAAATAATCATATAATTACTATAATTTCGAAAAATTTTTAGTAGTCCGCTTGAATTCACAGCAGATAAGGAGGTACAGCGTATACTGCATAATCTCTTAATTGTTATGTCCTTGTCAGGAAGTATGGTCATATCTCTCTACTTGTCTGTTTATTTCCTGGCAAAACA
Organism: uncultured Hungatella sp.; assembly: GCA_910588505.1. Taxonomy (GTDB): domain Bacteria; phylum Bacillota; class Clostridia; order Lachnospirales; family Lachnospiraceae; genus UBA3402. The sequence continues at coordinate 35,969 of CAJUPQ010000027.1, forward strand.
GCATTTTTCCCTAATTTGGAGATACTGTGTATTAAAAATTGCCCTAATTTTTTTCCTTATTCCCTTTGGACAATGTAAATACTTTATAATAAGCAAAGCATATGCGCTTTTCCCACACCTAATAGAGAAGATCCATTCCACCCCTATGAGACCAAAAGGTCTCAAAACACGGTATCTTATTGTTACTACTATGGAAGGAATACAATTCTCCCCAAGTCTAAAACAGCTATCGTTATTACTGCTCATTATGAGTATCTTGTCCTTTAGCATGATAGTTCACCAGCTGATCCATTATTGGAAACAAGTACGTATATGTTTGAACCACTCCGCACAAGTTCCTCCTTCAAAATATCTGGATACCTTCAAAGAACTGAAACATCATCTTGGGATAAGAAGAAAAGTTTCGTTATACCATTCCCAATTTTGTAAATCACCTATGACAACCGGGATATTTTCTCCAATGATTTTTCTACCCTTTGAAGATAAAGGAACACTAACAGACAGTTCCTGCCAGTATATCCTAAAGCATGAGCTTTACCATATAAAACATAATGACTTTCTGATCAGATTTATCGGACTGATCGTCATAGCAGTCCATTGGTTTAATCCGTTCTCCTACATACTATATTATGAACTATCCATCACTCTTGAAATGCTCTGCGATGAATCTGTCTTAAAAGGGTGTACTGAAAACCAACGCAAAGAGTATGGAACCTTGCTTGTCAATCTTGCAACAAACAATAACACAAAAGAGAAAGACCATTTTTTTGTCGGATTATCAAACCAAAAGAATATCATAGAAATCAGAAGGAGGATTCTAGAAATGAAATCAAACAGAAAACAGCGGTTCCTTTTATCAATAGCGACCTTAGGGCTTATCGTTACAGCAGGCGGCACAACCGCTTTTGCCTACATCCCTCCTAACACGATCACATCGAATGAAGGGCGGACCGATACCTTTGACTACACTTATGTGACGGATGAGGAAAAAATAGAAGAAGTTAGCTTATATATGCCCTATGATCACTTTTTTATTGATGCAGACGGAACCATGACCGAGTTATCTGATGATACTGCCACGGAAAAGATCGGATGCAGTCATAACTACATTGCTTCCGGAACTATAAGAAAACACACCAAAAACAGTGATGGAAGCTGCACTGTAAAAGAATATGAAGCAGAAAGCTGTTCTATATGTGGCGACATAAAGGCTGGACAGCTTATATGTACTTATATCTATCCTAAATGCCCTCATTAAACAAGTAGGAGGAAATTCCACCATGAAGAAAAATTATGGGTTAACTAACACGGAAATGCAGATCATGGAATTATTGTGGCAGGTTGACGGCCCTGTGACATTCCGCGAAATTATGGATACTTCATCAAACGAATGGGGAAAAAACTGGAAAGTGCAGACCTTAAGCACCTATCTGATAACCCTCCAAAAAATGGGCCTGGTAGAATCGGAACGCAGCGGATGTTCCAACGCCTACCGAGCTGTATGCACCAAAGAAGAACACATTCACAACTGGACCAAAAAATTAGTTGAGACTTGTTTTGATAATTCTTTCAGCCGATTCGCTCTGGCTTTTGTTGGTAAAGGTAAATTGTCAAAAGAGGATGCGGAGGAGTTAAAAAAATTGTTATAATTAAACTGTAACACTTTTTGTTAAGTACGCTAATCCTCAAAAGGTCAAAGAAATCAAGAAATTCCAAAAAATTGTAGTATACCTAATTTGAAATTGTTACGGATTAAACGACTAGGGGGTGATACCAATGTGGATATAATATCGTATCTAGCATATAAAAAATTCGGTAAAGTCAATAGTGTGTTTTCAAAAAATATCTTTCCAAATTAAGGAAATATTATGTTTAGAAACTATTGAAAATTAACACAATCAAAGGAGAATATTAATGAAATACATCTTTAAAAAAATATATTGTGCAACCATAGTATTTGTAATCTCTTTATTAACAGTATTCAATTGCTATGCACATGAAAATACAGCAAATACCGAATATAATAGTGAAATAGTAGTTGAAGTAGATACATATGAAGATTTCCTAAACTATGTCAAAAACCCTCTATTCAAATATACCTTTGTTATAAAAAAACCTCCAATAATTCAACCGAGGAATTCTTTTTGCTATTATTGCGGAAAACAAACGTTGACGATGAATAATTATCGTACATTTGAGTTAAATCGAAAGGCAAAAGGATGTCCATATAATCCAGATGTAATTGATCATTTTACTACCTGGGGAAATACATATGATCTAAGCTGTGGTTCTTGTGGATATCGCGAAACAATTGATAAAGGTGAAAGCTATACTGCATACTGTCTTAATTCTGAAGGGCTAGATTTTATGAGAACTTTTGAGGTTCGAAGAAATTGGACTTTAGCGGGAGGATATGAAATCCATCAATGCTGGTCAACCTGGAACTAAACAATGCGAATTAAAATTACAACAAAAAACATAATTATTGTCATAATAACGTTATGTATAGGTGTCATCATTCTATGCAGTTATAAATATTATAGCATACCTATGCTTCCGTTTCCTCTTCAAAAAAATGCATTGGAAAATGCTCTGTCAGCAAGCGGATTAGACTGGGTTGTCGCAAAAGAGGAAATCCTAAAAGACGGGCATGTTTTATTTTGGCTTGACAATACACAGGGACAACCATCTGCAATAGTTTCAAGTTTGGAAAGTAAAGACAAAAGAATACTGCAAATAAACTTTCTTAGTTCAAAAGATCCAAAGTCTAACATTCCTCAAGAAGATTGGAAGAAAGCAATCCAGTTGGCAACCATTTTGTATGGCGGATTTAAAAACTCAAGCGAAGTCTATGATAACTTTCGACAAACCTATAATGAAAAGGCGGTTATTGATGATGTTCCTGGTTCTCTCTCCGAATTTCGGGAAAGAATCCGATGGGAAAACGAACTAAATGATATTAAATGTTTTTTAGGATTTGGTGTACGCAAAAAAGGCGCAGGATTGGCAGAAGCAGAATTCGTATCTATTATTTTTTCTAAAACAAAGGACTAAACATTTTAATAAATGGAATATTGGCTAAAAGTACCCCGAAGTTTTTTCGGGGTACTCATTTTTACTGCCTAATTCACAGACCCAAATGCAAGCCTAAATCCCTGTCAGGCCTGCACGGCCCGCTCACATCAAAGGGGCTCCCCATTCTCCTTTTCTTCCTCTTCCGGCTCAGGCAGTCCCTTGCACTCTCTGAATATCTTCATAAACTCCTTACCGGTAATGGTCTCCTTCTCGATCAGGAACTCCGCTATCTTATCCATAACCTCCCGATTCTCGCCAAGAAGCCTCTTCGCCTCCTCATAGGACTCCTTTAACATCCTCATCACTTCCTGGTCGATCTCCGCCGCCGTAGCCTCGCCGCAGTTTAACACCATCCTGCCGCTTAGATACTGATCTTCCTGGGTGGCAAGGCCCATAAGGCCGAACTTCTTGGACATCCCGTACTGGGTCACCATGGCCCTGGCGATCCTGGTTGCCTTCTCAATATCATTGGACGCCCCGGTAGTCACGGTCTCAAACACCAGCTCCTCCGCCGCCCGGCCCGCCAAAGCTCCCACCAGCATGGCTTTTAACTCTTTCTCCGTGTTCAGATACTTTTCTTCCTCCGGAACCTGCATCACGTATCCCAGAGCCCCCATGGTCCTTGGCACGATGGTGATCTTCTGAACCGGCTCCGCGTCCTTCTGGAGCGCGCTGACAAGGGCGTGGCCCACCTCGTGATAGGACACGATGCGCCGCTCCTCTTTGCTCAGGATCCGGTCCTTTTTCTCCTTGCCCACTAAAACCACTTCCACAGCCTCAAACAGATCCTTCTGGCTCACCGCGTTCCTGCCGTTCTTCACTGCCAGGATCGCCGCCTCATTGATCATATTGGCAAGGTCAGACCCCACAGCCCCGGACGTGGCAAGGGCAATGGCCTCCAGATCCACCGTCTCGTCCAGAGCCACATTCTTTGAGTGAACCTTTAAGGTGTTCACCCTTCCCTTCAAATCCGGCTTATCCACGATAATGCGCCGGTCAAACCGTCCCGGACGCAAAAGGGCCGGATCCAAGATCTCCGGGCGGTTAGTGGCCGCCAGCACCAGAAGTCCCTTGGAAGAGTCAAACCCGTCCATCTCTGACAACAGCTGGTTCAGGGTCTGCTCCCTCTCGTCGTTGCCGCCGCCAAAACGGGAATCCCGGCTCTTTCCGATAGCATCCACCTCGTCAATAAAGATAATGCAGGGAGCACTGTCCTGGGCCTGCTTAAACAGATCGCGGACACGGGACGCTCCCACGCCCACAAACATCTCCACAAAATCAGAACCCGACAGGGAGAAAAACGGCACCTTGGCCTCCCCGGCCACAGCCTTGGCCAGAAGGGTCTTGCCGGTTCCCGGAGGCCCCACCAAAAGAGCGCCCTTGGGAAGCTTCGCCCCGATATGAGTGTACTTGCCGGGATTGTGAAGGAAATCCACGATCTCCACCAGAGATTCCTTGGCCTCATCCTGACCGGCCACATCCACAAAAGTGATTCCTGTCTCTTTCTGCATGTGCATCTTGGCCGTGCTCTTCCCCACGCCCATGATCCCACCGCCGCCCATGCGCCGCATCATGAAATTCATAAACAACACCAGACAGCCGAACATCAGGGCAAAGCTGATGAGATTCTCCAGCCAGATACTGTTGTTGCTTGCCTCCTGGCGGCTCTCCACTCCCGCCTCCACCAGACGCCTGGTCAGCTGGTCTCCGCCTTCCATCCTGACGGAAATATACTCGATATTGGGCTTGTAGCCGTCCGCGCCTTCCTTGGTCCAGAACGAAACCTCCGACCCGCCTACCTGGACCTTATCCACCAGGCCGTCTTCCAGCGCTTCCACAAACTGACTGTAGGGAACTTCCTGGGTGCTTCCCATGCCCCGCAGATAATCTCCCATCTTAAAGATACACACAAAGGTAATCAGCGCTGCTACCAATATGATAATAAGAGTCTGCCCGGAACCCTGCCCAGGCATCCTCCCGTCGCCTTTGTTATTATTATTTTCCATAAATTCCTTTTCTCCCTCTTCCTGTGCAGCTGTTTTATGCCATACCTATCTATTATAGTGTCAGTCTCCCCATAAATCAAGGAAACTGTCCTAAAAAAAGTATAAAATAATCGGTATAACGCAAAAACCCTGTAAATACGGTCTTTTTCCCATATTTACAAGGTTTTTTAGCTGGGCTAGTTGGATTCGAACCAACGAAATGCAGGAGTCAAAGTCCTGTGCCTTACCGCTTGGCGATAGCCCACCATTCTCAAAATCAGATAATCGTCCTGCTCCGTCTATACAACTTTGTTCCGGTTTTGTCCTCACATACCATTTTATCATACCACAAATCCCCTATGTTTGCAAGACCAAAAATCAGCTTGCATGTTTGATGCCCGCATGTCCGGATACTGTTCACGGGGCGGTAAAAGGTGATCACGTCTAATATATTGACATCAT
>CAJUPQ010000028.1 GCA_910588505.1 uncultured Hungatella sp.
CCATAGCCCGGTCGATCAGCTTATTCCACTCCCGCTTCTTATCATAATAGATCCGCTCTGCGTACCTGACAGATGCCAGCATCTCGTGAGCATTATAGTTGGTAAAGGAAAATCCGGTGCCGGTACCCTCAAATTCATTATATGGCTCCACCGTGTCCTTTAATCCTCCTGTCTCCCGCACAATGGGAACCGTGCCGTAGCGCAGGGCCATCAGCTGGCTCAGCCCGCAGGGCTCAAACAGGGACGGCATCAAAAAGGCGTCGGATGCCGCGTAGATCTTGTGGGACATGGGCTCAGAATAGTAGATCAGAGCCGCAACCTTCCCCGGATATTTCCACGCAAAATGGCGGAACATATTCTCATACCGCTCCTCGCCGGTGCCCAAAACCACCAGCTGGATCGCGTCACTGCACAAATCTTCCATCACATACTGGATCAGGTCAAAGCCCTTCTGGTCTGTCAGCCTGGACACGACGCCGATCATCATCCTGCCCTCGTCCTCCTCCAGACCCAGCTCTCTCTGGAGAGCAACCTTGTTCTTGATCTTCTCCTTGCGGAAATTCTTCGCGTCATAAACCTGCTCGATCATGGAGTCCGTAGCAGGGTTAAAGTCTTCATAGTCAATACCGTTGACGATACCACGAAGGCTGCCGGAGCGGGCTCTCATAAGGCCGTCAAGGCCCTCGCCGTAAAACGGCATCTTGATCTCCTCCGCGTAGGTGTCGCTCACAGTGGTAATGGCGTCCGCAAATACGACGCCGCCCTTTAACAGATTGCCGTCCTTGTAAGCCTCCAGCTTATCCGGGGCAAAATAGTAATCGGAAAGTCCGGAAAACCTCTGGATGGTCTTCACATCCCACACGCCCTGGAACTTTAAGTTGTGGATGGTGAACACGGACTTCATATTGCGGAAAAACTCACCGCCGCGGAACCGATCCTTTAAGTATACAGGAATAAGTCCTGTCTGCCAGTCATGGCAGTGAACAACGTCCGGCTGGAATCCGATCACGGGAAGTGCGGAAAGAGCCGCATTACAGAAGAAGGAAAACTTCTCCAGGTCGTAGAGCCAATCCCCATATGGCTTCGGGCCGGAAAAATAACCTTCATTATCAATAAAATAGAAGTGGATCCCCTCATGCTCATAGTGCATGATGCCAACATAGCGGCTCTGGCCCATAAAGTCCATATAAAAATGGCTGATATAGTCCATCTTATCCCGCCACTCCTGCTTAATGCAGAGATACTTAGGGATCATAACCCTCACATCATAGTACTCTTTATTAAAACACTTGGGCAGAGAGCCAACAACGTCTGCCAATCCCCCAGTCTTAATAAACGGCACTGCTTCCGACGCAACAAATAATATCTTTTTCATTTGAAAAACCTCCTCATATGGAGCGAAAACCGCAACCCCTAATAGGTGTAGTATACAACATTTTTAGGCTTTTAGGAAGTACATTCTTGAATTTTGCAGTTTATTTTGTCATTATTCGTCTCTAACTGCAATCCAGGCCATATATAACATCATAATTTTGTGCATTCTGCACAGTCCCTCCCAAAATATCTCCGTCCTATGCAGCTGTCTGGCTGTCTGGCTGTCCGGCCGCCTATCTGTCCGCCGCCCCTTTTATAACCTTTTATAATCCAGACGGATCTTGTCCGACAAAAGCGCGATGAACTCCGAGTTGGTGGGCTTGCCCTTTCCGTTGCTCACGGTGTATCCGAAGATCTCATTGATGGTCTCCATGCTCCCGCGGCTCCAGGCCACCTCGATGGCATGGCGGATCGCCCGCTCCACCCGGCTGGGCGTGGTCTGATGCTTCTTCGCGATGGTGGGATAGAGCACCTTTGTCACGGATGTCAGCATATCCTGATCCTCCACGGAAATGGTGATGGCGTCCCGAAGATACTGATACCCTTTGATGTGAGCCGGCACGCCGATCTCATGAAGGATCTGGGTTACATCGTTCTCCAGATTCTGCTCCATATAGTCCAACATGCTCTCATAAGGTTTCACCTTCCGGGCTCCCGCCAGGTTTAAGCCTCTCGGCCTAGATCCGTAATTGCCGATGCGGCGGATCTTGTCCACCAGAACCTCTTTCTTAAAGGGCTTCATGATAAAATAGCTGGCGCCCATGCGAAACGCATCCTCCGTGACGTTCTCACTTCCCGCCGCGGACACGACGATAAAGCAGGGATTCTTCTCCAAGTTGCCTTCTGTCTTTACTTTCTCCATAACCTCCACACCGTCCATGCCTGGCATTATCACATCCAAAAGCACCACGTCCGGCTTTGAATCTACGATCATCCTGTATGCTTCATCGCCTGTCTCCGCGTTTCCCACCACTTGGATTCCGTCTTCATTTTTCAGCATATCATTCAATAATTCCATGGTTTTCGGGTTATCTTCCGCAATTGCAACGTTTAATGCTGTCATTTTGTGTCCTCCTTTTTGCTGGTAGATGTTATTATAATCTGTCGATTTCCCTGCTTGCAACGAAAATCCATCGCAAGTTCTATCAAAATCCGACTTTTCCTAAAAAGCCTGATCCCCCGCAGATCCTCCCTTTTGATTCCCGAAAACACTTGTAACCTCTATGTAACCTTTTAACCCCCCTCCTCCCAAAACAAAAAAGAACGTCTGCCAGCCTGCAGCCGCCCTAAAGCATCCGGTAAATGATCAGAGCAAGGGCTACGCCAATGATACTGGCCATTGTAATCCGAATGGTTAGTCCAAATGTTATGACGATCACTCCAAGATTCACAACAAGCGGTGAGTCCAATCCAAATGATTGCCCAAAGTTCAACCATGAAAATCCGGGAATATTCTGCGCCACATCGCCGATAAAGCTCCCCAGCACAATCCCTGATAACAGCAGTACCAATAAAACCCAAAAATTCTTATATCCCATCTTTCTCATTCTCTCCTCTTTTCTTAGTTTAGCACAATAGGAAAGAAGTGACAACCCAAAAATAACCTATTTTCGTTCAATACACTTAAAAAACAACTTGGGAAACGCCATTGGGGCCAAAGAATGAGTTCTTGGGAAAAATTAGTGGGTGATTGAGTGAGCATGGGGGCGAAGGTTGTCGTAATGCCAGTCAGAGAAGGGAAGGATGGTCCCACGACTACCCTCCCCCTTTGTTCACTAAATAACTCACCCATCCTATGACTCTTCCGTTTCAACTCCGCCCCCATTCATCTTCAGAGCCACCAGCACGCCAACCATCAGCAAAATCCCCACAGGCAGGGCCACCCAGGCGCTCTGGACAAAGCCGGCCACAATATAGGTGACAAAGGATACTGCCGCCGCCACTACCACATAGGGCAGCTGGGTGGTCACATGGTTTACATGCTCGCACTGGGCTCCCGCCGAGGCCATGATGGTGGTGTCAGATATGGGGGAGCAGTGATCCCCACACACAGCCCCTGCCATGCAGGCGGAGATGGAGATGATCATCAGCTGAGGATTGGTGTTCTGGAACACAGCCACCACGATGGGAATCAGGATCCCAAAAGTTCCCCAGGAAGTGCCGGTGGCAAAAGCCAGAAAACATCCCACAACAAAAATAATAGCCGGAAGGAAGTTTAAGACCCCTTTGGCGCTTGCCTCCACCACGCCGGCCACGTACACGTCCGCGCCCAGGCTGTCGGTCATGGCCTTCAAAGACCAGGCAAAAGTCAGGATCATGATGGCCGGAACCATAGCCTTAAAGCCCTCGGGGATGCAGGCCATGCACTCGGAGAATTTCAGTACCCTGCGGATCTGGTAAAGGCCGATGGTGATGATAAGACCGAAAAAGCTTCCGTAGGTCAGTCCCAGAGAGGCATCCGACTGGGAAAAAGCAGTGACAAAATCCGTGCCGGAAAAGAACCCGCCGGTGTAGAGCATCCCGATAACACAGCAGATGATCAGGGACACAATGGGGATCAGAAGATCCACAACCTTTCCCTTGGTCTCTGCAAGCTCATCCTTCACAAGCCCATAGGGGCGGCCCGGAGTTGTATATAAGTCACCTTTTTCCGCGTTGATCTCATGAGTCCTCATGGAACCGAACTCCACCTTCATAAGCACCATGCCCACCATCATCACAATGGTGAGGATCGCGTAAAAATTGTAGGGGATCGCCCGCATAAAGATGGAAAAACCGTCCTCCCCCTCCACAAATCCTGTGACAGCGGCTGCCCAGGAGGAAATGGGGGCGATGATGCACACCGGAGCCGCCGTGGCGTCGATCAGATAGGCCAGCTTGGCCCTGGACACCTTAAACTTGTCCGTCACCGGCCTCATAACACTTCCCACCGTAAGACAGTTAAAATAATCGTCAATAAAGATCAGAACTCCCAGCAGGATAGTTGCCAGCTGGGCTCCCACGCGGTTGTGGATCTTGGATGCCGCAAACTGCCCGAAGGCGGCGGAGCCTCCCGCCTTGTTCATCAGACACACCATGGTCCCCAGAATCACTAAGAATACCAGGATTCCCACATTGTAACTGTCAGACAGAGAGCCAATGATCCCGTCCTCAAAAATATGGGTGATGGTCATCTCAAAATTAAATCCCGAATACAGAAGTCCTCCCATCAAAATCCCTACAAACAGGGAACTGTAGACTTCCTTGGTGATCAGAGCCAGGCCGATGGCCACCACCGGCGGCACAAGGGCCCAGAAGGTGGAGTACATGGCAGGCACATACTCCGCCTCCCCCTCCTGGGCGGCCAGCACAGTCATAGCGCAGGCCAAGGCCATAAAAAGCGATGTGGCTATCAGGCCAAATACTTTCTTTTTTGTCAGGTACATAATACGTCTCCTCTTTTCCTTTTGTTATGCAGGACTCCCTGCTTTTGAACACAAAAACACCACAAACAGCCATTCCCCTGCGGAAACGCGTTTGTGGTGTAAGTTTTAAACAGAAAGCCCTGACAACACAGATAGCGCTCCACATACGTGACAGTACGCCGCATATTCTGCGTCGTCCCAGGATTCCACGCCCCGGCCGGGCATAAGCTCCTTCGGCGAGATCCCCTTTTTCAGGAAACGGCGGTCCGTCCATAGCCTCCTGATACTCTTGAATCCCGCGCCTCTATCATGTTTCAATGTTTGCGGTTGTTTTGATCCTCCCTATCATACCATGAGTTCTCCAAAAAAGAAAGACGCAATCGCAATTCTTTTTTCAGGCCTTCTCCCCCGCCTTAAAATTATAGACAGGCCGGAGCACCTTCTCGATCTCAACCGTATCACCGATATTCTCCACAATATCCTCCATCCTCTTGTAGGCCATGGGACACTCATCCAGAGTCAGCGCATTGACCGAAGTGGTAAAGATGCCCGCCATCTCCTTCTTAAACTGGGAGACTGTGTAGGACTCCTTTGCTTTTCTCCTGGACATCAGCCGTCCCGCCCCGTGGGGAGCGGAAAAGTTCCACTCTTCATTTCCCTTTCCCACACAGATCAGGGAGCCGTCCCGCATGTTCACCGGGATCAGCAGCCGCTCCCCTTTCTTTGCGGAAACCGCGCCCTTACGCAGGATCATGGCCTCCGTGTCAATATAATTGTGGATGGTGGTAAACTCCTCCTCCACTTTAAGCTTCATGCCCCGGATCAGTTCGTCCATCATAGCCTTGCGGTTGAGCATAGCAAACCTCTGAATAATCTTCATGTCGTGGATATAGTCCTCCATAAGTTCCCCTTGACAGTAGGCCAGAGTTTTCGGGATGCCTGTGTTTATCCGCGCCTTCATGGCCTCCACCGTGGTCTGGATCTCCTGCTCTCTCCCCTCTTTCTTATAGGTCTCAATCAATTTTTTTATATCTTTTTTAGAAACGCCGTTTAAAGCCTGATAAGCCTGTTCCTGGTAATACTCCGCCACCTCAAGCCCCAGATGCCGGGACCCGGAATGGATGACCACATACAAAGCGCCCTCCTCATCCTTGTCCACCTCGATAAAATGATTCCCTCCGCCCAGAGTCCCCAGGGACCTGACGGCCCGGTCCAGATTGATCTTTGCCGGCTTTAAGCATCGAAGTTCCCCCAGATCAATGTCGTCATTCCGTTTGTGGGCCTTGTCCCGAATGTCAAAGCCTGATGGGATCTTCTCATAGATCAGTTTATCAAACTTTTCCAGCTCCAGCCGTCTCCCCTTTATCCGTATAATCTCCATACCGCACCCGATGTCCACGCCCACCAGGTTGGGCACCACCGCGTCTTTGATGGTCATAGTAGTTCCGATGGTACACCCGGCTCCGGTGTGGACATCCGGCATGATCCGGATCCTGGCGCCCTTAACAAACTCCTGGTCGCACAGCATCCTGATCTGCGCCAGGGCCGTATCCTCCACCACATCCGTATACACAACTGCCTGATTATAAAGTCCCTCCACAAGTTTCATAATTCATTCTTCTCCTTTTCCCTGCTCAAAAATCTCCGAAAAAAACAGAGCCGAAGCTTTGGCAGTATCCCTGCCAAGATCCATCGGCTCTGTATGGTCTCTTACCTTTTTTCCTTACCGCAACGCCGACCGCACAACGGGAGTCATCCCATCATGCCGTCCGCCTTTCCCCAGTCTCAAACAAAGAGAATCTCGCCTGAAACCGCTTCAAGTCCCTGCCAAATACATGATAAGACATTCCCGATCCAATTATAAACGCCCGTATTATTATCTCTAAGCTGTTTCATAGCAATTCTCCTTTCTTCTTAATTTGAAATGCGCTGCTGCCCGCATCTCCTGGGTTATAATCTACCACATTTCCTTATTCTGGTAAAGAAACTTTCTATTACACAAATCTTACATCATTCTTACGACCTAGTATATCCCCTCTTTCTCCCGGATCACTCCGTTCTCATCGATCGCCGCGTTGCCGGAGATACTTTCAAGAAACCGGAACACACGTCCTCTTTCCCCCTGGTCCGTGACCAGAGTGGTGCGGCAGCCTTTTTGAAGGCAGGGCACAAACCGCAATTCCACCACGCCCTCCAACGAAATATCCGCCTCCACAAGGCCTGTGTCCCTGGTTTTGCTGTTAAACCAAAAATTACCCAGACTGTAAAAAATAGGGACGCCCTTGTAATACTCCACCCCCTGAAGGCAGTGGGGATGGTCCCCGATGACCAGATCCGCCCCCGCGTCAATATACTGGCGGCCTAATCCCTGCTGATCCGCCTCAAACTGGCTGACTCCCTCTGTCCCCCAGTGAACGTAGACCACCACAAAATCGCTGGTCTCTTCGGCGCGGCGGATCACGTCTAAAAATCGGGCCGGGTCGTAAGTCCTCAAAACACCCGGCTTCGTGTCTGTGGCCTCCTTTGTATACACATAGGACCGCTCCACCTGAGTGGCGCTTACATAAGCGATCTTCATATCCCCCACCCTGAAATACACGATCTCCTGGGCCTCTGCCAGATTCCGCCCCGCCCCCACATAGGGGACCTTGTACTGTTTCAGAGTGTCCAGCGTGTCGGTGAGGGCCGCCTCCCCGTAATCATACACGTGATTATTGGCCAGAGACACGATATCCGTCGACAGAACCGACAGATTGGCCGCCATCTCCGGCTTAGCCCGAAAGGTAAAGGTCTTTCCTGAAAGAGGCTTGCCCCTGTTGCTGTATGTAAACTCATTGTTCACCATCATCACATCCGCGCCGTCCATCCGGGCAATAACCTCCGGAGCGATGCACTTGGTAATATCCCCTCCATGGCTGTAATAATAGCTCATGTTGGCATACCCCTCGGCAAAACTGATGTCCCCTGCAAAGGACAAAGTTACCTTCCCCTTTTCATGGGGCTCCCTCACATAGATCTGCTCCCCTTCCTTATCCTTAGCCCCGCCCCTGAAATCGTCTCCTTTAGAACTCTTCCCATCTTCTGCTTTCTCTGTCTGTCCCCAGGCCGCCCCGCCCACAGGCACCTCCGCCCCGGCCCGAACCGCCCCAAAACCGGAGGACAGCCATAAGGTCAGCCCCGCCAAAATCATCCATCTTCTCATAGTATCTACCTCTCTTTTCTTTCTGCCATATTAGTGTATTGTTTAGTGAGCAAGGGGGCGAGGGGTGTCGAGGGGGCAGTCAGATGGTCCTGGCAGGGTGAATTTATGCCATGGAGATGAGACAAGGGAACCAGGAGGGCTTACCCCCTCCTGGTTCCCGCTTTAAGAGCTCATCGGGATATTTGGCATATCTGAACCCGGACAGGACCATTCTTCCCTTCTTTGACTGGCATCACGACTACCCTCGCCTCTTGCTCACTCAATTATTATCTGCCTACCCCTCGGATACTCCTCCCTGACAAACCGTTCAAACACAGGAATGGACCGTTGTACCTTTTCCGTGTCAATACAATATGCCATACGGAAATACCCCGGCACGCCAAAGTTATCCGACGGCACCAGGATCAGGTCATACTTTTTCGCCTTCATGCAGAACGCCGCCGCGTCCTCCTCCAGCGCCCTGGGGAATATGTAGAATGTTCCCCCCGGCTTCACCACCTGAAACCTAAGCCTGGTAAGCGCGTCATAGAGCAGGTTCATATTCGTCTCATACACAGACAGATCACTGGTCTTGTCAAGAACTTCTGCCACAGCCAGCTGCACGCTGGACGGCGGGCAGTTGTGCCCGATCCCTCTGCTGATCTGCCCGCACATGGCGGCGATGATGTCAGCATCTCTGCATCTGGGGTTCACCGCCACATACCCGATCCGCTCCCCGGGAAGACTTAGGCTCTTAGAAAAGGAGTAGCAGGAAATAGTATTGTCGTAAAATTTAGAAACATAAGGGGAATCTGCCCCCTCAAACACAATCTCCCGGTAGGGCTCGTCGCTGATCAGAAAAATATCATGGCCATACTCCCTCTGCCTGCTTTCCAGGAAATCTGCCAGGCGACAAAGAGTCTCTTTGCTGTAGGCCACGCCGGAAGGATTGTTTGGCGTGTTTATAAGTACTGCCATGACCTTCTCATTTATTATTTCCTCCAACGCTGCAAAATTGATCTGGAAGCTGTCCGTGTCAGCAGGAACCACCCTCATCACAGCCCCGGTCTGATTTATATAAGGACCGTACTCCGGAAAATACGGCGCGAAAACAAGGATCTCATCTCCTGGTCTTGTGACGCACCGGAACCCGTGGGCCAAAGCCCCCGCCGCGCCGCTGGCCATAAAGATGTGCTTTGCCTCATAGTCCATGCCAAACCTGCGGTTTAGGCTGTCCGCCACAGCCTTTCTCACCCGCTCAATCCCCAGAGAAGGGCTGTAGCCGTGAACCGCCATAGGGTCCTCCTCTTCAAGCAGCCTCACCAATACATCCGTGTACTCCCCCGGACAGGGAACGCTGGGATTGCCCAGGCTGTAGTCAAACACTTGGTCATACCCGATCTCGCTGCCCCGCTGCGCGGCATACTCGCTTAACTGACGTATAATGGATTTCCCCTGTAACATCTGTCTGTAGGTTTCATTAATCATCTCTTTGTCCTCTTACTCGTGCCTTACCACTTCAAACCGCTCCACAGCCACTTCCTCCTGCTCCCCGATACCTGCCTTCTGCATGGCTATGGTCACCTGCTGCTCCACCGTGTTAACCCCGGCCAGATTAGGGAGCAGAAGCCCCCGCCTGGAGTCCTTTGAAACCACCACCCCGTACCGCTTCACATCCAGTTCTTCCAGGGAAGTAATCTGCTCCATCTCGCCCAGAACATCCACGCTGATCACCAGCTTTTCCAGTTCCCTGGCCTCCACAGGAGAAAACCTGGGATCCCGACAGCAGGCGCTCACCGCATTGTTGATGATCTCCTGGGCCAGGGAGTCGTAGGACGCCTCGATGGTCCCGATGCACCCTCTCAGTCTCCCGTCTTCTTTAATAGAAACAAATGCTCCCGCCCGACTGTCATACAGCTCTCTGGGCAGATCCTTTGGCACATCGATCATCTCTCCTGTCTTCACATATTCCTCAATGGTCCTCCTGGCCAGCTTTACATAGGCGTCCTCCTTGGCGTGGCGGACCGCAAGCTCCTTTCTCTCGCTCTCCTCATACCGGTCAAGGAAGTTTCGCCCCCCGTCAGCCCCGGTGACCTCATAGCAGCAGACCCCGTATCCCACTCCAAAGGGGCCCTCGTAAGAAAGCCTCTCCGCCTTCACCGCCATCCGGTCCAGAGTCCCGGCCATGATGATAAAGGAGCGATGGCCGCACTCCCCCGCCGTCTCACAGAAATCCTCCGGGAATTTCAGAAGTTCCTCAAAGTCTGCGTTTCCCATGACAGCCATGATTCTTTGGTCGAACTCCGGTCCCTCCTTATGATACCCGTAAGGACCGTCCTCCTTCAGCCTATGGGAGAGATCGCCGCTTCCGATGACCGCCACCCTTCTTTCCAGGATCTGGGCCGTCTCCTGAATACACTGCCCCAGCTCGTAGTGCATGGTGGGCGTAAGCCCTGAAAGCCCGATCCTGACTAATTTATAGTCTTTCCAATACTGGTTTACAAAATACAAAGGCACCATGGTCCCATGGTCCAGGCTCTTCTCCTTCTCCCCCAGAGTCCCCGCTTTCAGCCCCTGGGCCTGTACCTGTCTGCACAATTCCTCCACAAACCCACTGTCATAGGACACACGGATCGTCACATCCCCTGCCCCGAACTGTCCGAAGTTCCCGCAGGCCTCGGTTCCCGGAGATATATGGAAATAATCCCCGTACATGATCTGATGAGGCGAAAGCAGGACAATGGTATCCGGCTTCCATGAGGCGATCCGCCTGGCTGTCTGGTGATACGCGTTGATCGTGTTTTGAATCTTCTTCTCCTCCCCTTTTCCGATCTCCGGTATGATGATCGGCGGGTGGGGAACCATAACTGCTCCTTTAATTCCCATGATAATGACCTCCTCCTGAAACAAACTCTTTTCCTATTATACCCTAACCCCCCGAAAATTTCCACCAATTTGTCCCTCGGTTCAGCGACAACTCACACCATTACTGTTTATTGGTATTTAGGCACTTAAGGACGATTTCCTGCGCAAAATGACAAAATTAAAGTTCCGATTTATCCGGTTTAAGAAAATCCGAAACAAAATACACCGCGCTGACATCTCCCTAGCTGTCAGCGCGGCATTTCCCATCTGCCTATTTAATACAATTCAAAATCCACCTTACATCCCCGCAAACTGATTCTTCACCTTCTGCACCTTCTCCTGCTGGGCAGTCTCCGTGGAATACCATCCTTTGGCGGACATTTTCTTATAAATATCGTCCTGCATACACAAACTGTTATCCAGCGCCTGGTCAAAGGTCTGATGCACATTCTGGGTAGAGGACTCTATGGTCCCGTGAAGGTACAGATCGCACACGCCCTTTGTGGTCAGAAGCAAATTCTCCATAATACATCTGTCGTCCATATTCTCGTCCCTCCTTGTCTATATCAGATTATAAAAGCTGTCAAAGATCTGCTGGTGCTTCTGGGACAACTGCTCCACGCAGGATTTCAACTCCCCGTCCTGAAGATTCTTAGCCGCCTCCTGGCACTGGGTCTTCAAAAACTTCTCATGGCCAAGGGCATCCTCAATATAGGTCAATTCCTTTGGACTCATCGCGCATCCCTCCTGTTTTTGTTGGATTTTAGTTTTCTTCCACACTCATAATATGCTCACACAAAAAGAAAACCATGCTGGCAGATACTTCTATCCAGCATGGCTTTCCTATTTTAAATATAAATCAAAAAATTTTCACAAAAACAACTCGTTGTTCTTGCGCCCCGAACAGGCTTTTTTCAGCTTTACAGACGCCGCGAACACCATCATCTTGTTAACCTTCCTGCTGTGCTGCGGGCAGATAGAGACGCACCTCATACAGGAAATGCACTTATCTGTATCCGTCTTTTCCGGGTTCTTCCGGGAAATAGCTCTCACAGGACATCTCTTTGCGCAGAGACCGCACTGGCTGCAGCTTCTATCCGCCACCGGCGTCAGGGGGATAGTGTGATATTCCTTGTAAGGGTAATGTCCCGGCACAAAAAAGTCCTTCCAGGACTCAGGCTTTAACAGCTTCTTCTTGATCTCTCTGGCCATAACCTTTAAGGTCTGCCTGTCCGTTTTATCAGGCCTTCCCTCCCCGTACTGACGCATGATGGAGTGCTCCGTCACCGCGGCCACAGCCGCCACCACCTTAAAGCCGCAGCCCTCCAGGGCCTTGCGAAGCTCCAGAAGTGTATCCTCATAGGCCCGGTTCCCGTAGGTCACCACCGCCACTGCCGCAGCCCCGTGGGCCCGCACCTTTGTCAGATTCTCATAAGCTGCCTTGGGAACCCGTCCTCCGAAGGAGGGGACCGCCACAAAGCACACGTCCCCAGGCTCAAACCGATACATCCCATAGTTTTTACCGGGAAGGGAGAAATCCATCTCCACCGGCGCGTTCAGCTCCCCGGCCAAGATGCGGGCCACCCGCCTGGTTCCGCCTGTGGGACTGAAATACATTGTATACACATTCATCTTTTTTCCTCTGTCAAAACCACCCGGTCAGCGCCGACACGCTTCTACAGCACCAGGGACGGCGCGGAGTACACCCTTGCCCCCAGCTCGCTATCCAGCATATAGAGGGCTCTCGGGTCGGAACCAAACAGCTCGTACTTCCTGATGAGTCCCTCGGCGTTGGCCTCCTCCTCGCCCTGCTCCTTCACAAACCAGTCCAGAAACTGCATGGTGCGGAAATCCTTCACCTCATGGGCCGCCTCATAGATGGCGTGGATCAGCCCTGTTACCACCTGCTCATGCTCATATCCTGCGTGGAGCGGGTCCGCAAATTCTTTCAGCTCCTTGTCCGGCTTGTCAATGGCCTCCAGAGTCACCTTGCACCCGTTGTTCTGCAGATACTTCATAAACAGCATGGCGTGGTCCCTCTCCTCCTGGGCCTGAATCTTGTACCAGTTGCCAAATCCCTCCAGCCCCTGGCCTATGTAGTAATTCGAAAAATCCAGATACAGATAGGCGGAATAAAACTCCTTATTTACCTGTATATTTAACAGCTCTGCCACTTTTTCATTTAACATGATAATATCCTCCTTGGTGTTTGTTTCCACACCAGTTTATCATCTTTTTCGGCAAATGTCACTTCTTTTTAGAGAAACCAGGCCACTTTATATCTCCTTGTCCGGAATCTCCCCCTGCCGTTTTGCCATGTTCGCCAGCCGAACCCCGGCCCATCCATTTACAATTCCCAGCACAAGCCCGCCCAGGATATCCGTCGGAAAATGCACGAACAAGTACATCCTGGAACAGGCGATCAGGGCGGTCAGAACAAAGGCGGCCCCTCCCCATAGTCTGTCATAGCTCCATATACAGACCGCCCCCTCAAAGGACACCAGGGTGTGGCCTGACGGAAAGGAATAGTCGCGGGGAACCGGCACAAGGATCCGCACATCCTGCCGGATCCAGCAGGGGCGGCTTCTGGCAAAAAGGTTTTTCAACACCAGGTTCCCTGTTACATACCCCAGGGCTATGGACAAAAGCATGGACGCCCCCAGACGTTTCGTCCTGGAAAAGCAGAGGAACAAAAGCCCCAGCCCGATCCACAGTTCCCCGTGATTTGCCAGACTGGTGACAAAGATCATCACCTGGTCAAGCCATGGTCCCCGCAGCCCCTGGAGCCAGTCCAGCACCTGAAACTCCCACGGCCACAGGGCTCCCCAGGAGCCGGACATCACGCCTCTCCCCCTATGACCGACTCCGCGTAGTTCACAGACGCCATAGCGTCCTTGCAGTACTGGTCAGCCCCGATGGTCCGGGCGTACTCCTCGGTCAGCACCGCGCCCCCTACCATGACTTTTGCCCAGGGAGCCTCCTTTCGAAGCTGCTTTATGGTCTCCTCCATGCTTGGCACCGTGGTAGTCATCAGGGCGCTTAATCCCACCAGCGGCACACGGCCTTTCACCGTCTCCTCCACGATCCGCTCCGGGGCCACGTCCTTGCCCAGATCCATTACCTCATAACTGTAATTTTCCAGCAGAACTTTCACGATATTTTTTCCGATATCGTGGATATCCCCCTTTACCGTGGCCAGGATAATGGTCCCCTTCTTCTCCTGGGCCTGGCCCTTCTCCGACATCCGCTCTTTTATGACGTCAAACGCCTCCCTGGCCGCCTCGGCGCTCATGAGAAGCTGAGGCAGGAAAACCGTCCCCTGCTCAAAGCCTTTCCCCACAACGTCCAAAGCCGGGATCATCTCCTCATTGATAATATCCAACGCCTCCCTCTGCTCCAGAAGAGCAGTCACCGCCATACGGGCCTTGTCCTTTAATCCCCTCCGAACACAGTCTCCCAGTCCCATAAAGTTCCCTCCAGGCGCCCCGCCGCTTATACCACATCCGGATGCCGCCTCCCGGTTTCCCCGGGTCGGGGTCGGGCTTGTCCCTGCCCAGGACAGATCTGCCTCCGTCCGGCCTCCCTGTGCCGAAACCGCCGTAGCTTTCTGGACGCCTCCAAAAGTTCCCCCAGCCCCGCCGGTTCCGCCTCCGCCATCCTGGACCGCACCGCCGTAAACCTGGATATAATCCCCGCACTGGCTGTCCAGATCCGCCAGAGCCCGGAAACTGTAGTAAGCCTTCATCATCACCTGGGAGTTGGGATTGATGATGGCCGCATTAAGTCCATTTGCCAGAGCCATGGTAAAAAACGCACCGTTAATGATCTCCCTTTGGGGAAGGCCAAAAGAAATATTGGACACACCCAGAATTGTCTTTCCGCCCAGCTCATCCCGCACTCTTTGCAGCGTCTCCAGGGTGGTCAGGGCACCTTTGCTGTCCGAGCTGACTGTCAGGCAGAGACCGTCAATGAGAATATCCTTTGGATGGATCCCGTAGGACGCCGCCGTGCGGTAGATCTTTCTGGCAACCTCTATGCGCCCCTGGGCCGTGTCCGGGATCCCGCCCTCATCCAGGGCCAGGGCCACCACCACTCCGCCGTAGTGTTTCACCAGGGGAAACACGGCCTCCATAGATTCTTTCTTTCCGTTGACCGAATTAATCAGCGGCTTTCCGTTGTAAATCCGCATGGCCCGCTCCATAGCCTGTATATCTGACGTGTCGATCTGCAGAGGAAGGTCGATGATGCTCTGCAGCTCTTTGACCACCTCCTCCATCATCCGGGGCTCGTCGATTTCCGGAAGCCCCACATTCACATCCAGCACATGGGCTCCATGATCCTGCTGGGACACTCCCTCCTGCAAAATATACTCCAGGTTGTGGTCCCTAAGGGCCTGCTTAAATCTGGACTTTCCCGTAGGGTTGATCCTCTCCCCGATGATCACCGGGTCTTTGCCAATGACCACCCCGTGGGTGTAGGAGGTCACCACAGTCCGGTTCTTCTCGCCGGGCAGCACCTGTTTTAAATCCCTGCACCGTTCTGTCAGCTTCCGGATATGCCCCGGCGTGGTTCCGCAGCAGCCACCCAGCACATTGGCCCCCATGCGCCCGATCTCTTCCATAACACAGGCAAACTCATCCTCGTCAATATCGTACACCGTAACCCCTTTCTCGCTTCTGGGCAGCCCCGCATTGGGGTTGACGATAACAGGAACCGAAGCACAGGCCAGGATCTGTTCCAGGATGGCTTTCATCTGAACCGGTCCCAGGCCGCAGTTGATGCCAAGGGCATCTACCCCCAGCCCTTCCAGAAGGGCCACCACAGACTCCACATCCCCTCCGGTGAGAAGCTTTCCCTTCCCGTCAAAGATCATGGTGGCAAACACAGGAAGGGTGCTGTTTTCCTTTGCCGCCAGGATCGCCGCCTTGGCCTCATACCCGTCGCTCATGGTCTCCACCAGGATCAGATCCGCCCTGTCCCGTCCCGCCTCCACCACTTCCCGGTAAATGTGGCAGGCATCGTCAAAATCCAGATCCCCCAAAGGCTTTAAAAGCTTTCCCGTAGGTCCCAGATCCAGGGCCACAAATCCTCTCCCTGCCTGGCTCACCGCCCACCGGGCATTATCCTCTGCCGCCTCTATGATCTCCTTTAAGTCAAAAGGCCCGCCTGCCGGGTATTTCAGCCGGTTGGCCCCAAAGGTGTTAGTGGTGACAATATCGCACCCTGCCTCCAGATAGGCCTTATGGATCTCCCTCAGGATCTCCGGGCGCAGCACATTCCAGGTCTCCGGCAGCTCACCTGCTTTCAGCCCTTTAGCCTGGAGAAGGCTTCCCATACCTCCGTCGCAGAACACTTTCCTTCTGCTGATCTCTTCCATTATCTTTGCGCTCATATCGTTTTCCTCCTGTAGAGACAATCCTTCTTATTACATTCCAGGCATTTGCCGGCGCCTCTCTCCTCTTTGGAGGCTTCCGGCGTCCCTCCCTGGCCCGAACACCTGGGAACGCTCCGCCGTTCTTTGCTGACCCCGATCACCGCGGTCACAGACTTGGAGGGCATCATCAGATAACTGTCTGTGAGCGTAATCCCCACCCGCTTTGACGCCTCCAGCCCTCCAAGGAGCGCCGGCTGGCACCCAAGGGGAAAATCCCCGTACCCCGGACTGAACCTTGGCCGCAGAAACATCCCCCTCTTTTCATATTCCAGCCGAAGCTCCTCATTTACCTGGTCGCAGTAATCCTCCAGCATAGCTGCCGCCGCTGCCTGCATGACCACTGCCCGGCTCATCTCAAGACGGCTGTACCTGCGGATCAGATTGTCCGCCATGACCCCCAGGGTGACCGCAAACAGCACCACCAGGCTGCATCCCTCCAGATTTTTCCTAAGGTCCCGGCTCTCTGTCTGTAAGCAGCCCATATCAATCCTGTCCTCCAAAAAGACAAGGGGGAACTCCCGAAAGCATGCTCGCCGCTGTGTCTTCTCCTCCAGCTCCTCCCAACACTCCCCGATCAGCTTCAAAGTCTGCTCATCCGCCTCCTTGCCCCGATACCCCAGATACCGAAGCGTCTCCTTAAGATTCATCTTCTACCCCCATGCGATGTACTAGTACCTCATTGTACTATGACTTCCCGGCCATTTCAAGATTCTTCCTGTTTTTTGTGGAACCTTATTTCATTTTGAAACGGATGGGGATATAATGAAAGGAACCACAACCGACCGCAAAACCGGCCCCAAGAAAGGAGCAAAGATTCTTCCATGGAAACATCCCTCTCTGTCAACATCCCTGTCTACGAGCACCAGCAGCTTTCCATCAGCGCCTTTGGTCACTCTGTCACCATGCCAGGACACAAATACGGCCCTGCGGTGCGCCCCTACTACCTGATCCACTACATCCTGGAAGGAAAAGGAGAATTTACCGTAAACGAAACCACATATAAACTGTCCGCCGGAAAAGGCTTTCTCATTGAACCTGACTATCAGACCATCTATAAGGCGGATATGGAAGAGCCCTGGACCTACATCTGGATCGGATTTTCAGGAAAAGACGCCAACCAGGCTGTGTCCATGCTGGGTCTGTCCCAGGAACAGCCTATTTTCAGAAGCGAGGAAAAAGAAACCCTGAAAAACTGCGTCATGGCCATGATCCGGCACAACCGCGGCAACGCGGCGGACTGCTTTTACTCCCTGTCCATGCTGTACCTTTTCTTAAGCATCATCGCGGGCTCCGGTCAGGACAAAGAGTCTATGGGCGATGGCAACCTTTATGTAAAGCAAGCCATTGCCTACATCCGCAGCCATATCGCGGAACCTATCCGCACCGACCAAATTGCCCGGTATGTGGGCCTTAACCGCAGCTACTTAAGCACCCTCTTCAAACAGCACACCGGCATGTCCCCACTAAAATACATCCAGAAATTCCGCCTGACAAAGGCCCTGCATCTGTTGGAATCCTCCCTCCTGTCCGTATCTGCCATTGCCTACGCCTGCGGCTACCAGCAGCCTGAATCCCTTATGAAGCTGTTCCGCCAGCAATACGGCATGTCCCCCTCCGCCTACCGGAAGCTCATACGGGACCAGGCTGCCAGAGCCCAGGAAGACGGGATCCTGGAAAATACCCTGTCCCCGGATCTGCTCCCTGACCATGAATAACCACCGCCCCATGCCGCCTAATCGGCATATTTCACCTGCACAGGCCTGCCCATAAAAACAGGGGCTTCCTCCAAAAAGAAGCCCCCAAACCGTGCCGCCCATCTGACGGAAAAAATTTTCATACACGCTCTACTCTGCGTTCAACACCACAACCCTTGACCAGAAATCACAGCAGGGCTCCTTGCCCGCAGGCACTTCCCCTGCGGACATATCCGTGGTCACCATGCCGATATGCATCAACTCACTGCCGTAAAACGCCCCTATGTCCTCACTGTCCTCCTCCATATGATACAAAAACTCCTCATCAAGCCCCTGGAGCCGAAGCCTGCGAAACTCCCGGTTCACATCATTGAGCATCTTAAAATACCCAACAATGGCCTGCTTCTTATCCTCCGCCACCACCATCCAGGCAGTAAAATTCCCCTCAAAGGGGCTTAACAGCCTGTAAAATGTCCCTGTGTGGATCAATCTTCTGTATTTCTTCACAAACCGGATCTGCTCCCTGACAATTCCCCGCTCCTCGTCAGTCAGCCTGGCCAGATCCAACTCATAGCCAAAAGCGCCGAACATAGCCACATTCCCCCTGGTCTTTAAGGGCGTCATCCGGTTCACCTGATGGTTGGGCGTAATGGACACGTGGGCTCCCATAGAACTTACAGGATACGCGTAAGAAGTTCCGTACTGAATCTTCTGCCTTTCCCCCGCGTCCGTGTCATCGCTGGTCCAGCACTGAGGCGCATAGTACAACAGTCCCGGATCAAAACGCCCTCCTCCGCTGGCGCAGGACTCAAACAGAACCTGTGGAAACGCCGTATTCAGACGGTTGTACAGGTCATACAGCCCCAGGATATACCGGTGGAAGATCTCCCCCTGACGCTCCGGGCCGTACCCCTGTGAAAAACACTCCGTAATATTGCGGTTCATGTCCCACTTGATGTAGGAGATCTTCGACTCACTAAGAATCTTTGCCACCATGTCATAGATGTAGTCCACCACCTCTTTCCTGGAGAAATCCAGCACATACTGCTTTCTCCCATGGGACTCGTGGCGTCCGGGCGTGTGGATGATCCAGTCCGGATGATTCCGGTACAGCTCGCTGTCCTTATTGGCCATCTCCAGCTCAAACCACAGGCCAAACTTCAGACCCAGGGCCTCAATCTTCTCGGAAAGCCCCTTGATCCCGTCAGGCAGGCGGTCCGTATTGGCCCACCAGTCTCCAAGACCGCTGGTCTCCGTACACCTGGTACTAAACCACCCGTCGTCCAGGACAAACAGCTCCACCCCGTCCTCCTTGGCATTCCTGGCAATCTTCAGAAGCTTTTCCTCCGTAAAATCAAAGTAGGTAGCCTCCCAGTTATTTAACAGCACAGGCCGCTCTCTGTCCCTCCAGTATCCCCTTGCCAGCCTGGTCCGGTACAGCCTGTGAAATACCTGGCTCATGGCGTTCATGCCCTCTGCGGAATACACCATCACAGCCTCCGGCGTCTGGAACTCCTCCCCCGGCTTTAAGCACCAGGAGAATCCAAAAGGATTGATCCCCATCATCATCCGGGTCACCTTAAAGGTGTCCACCTCCGCCTGGGCCAGGAAATTGCCGGAATAAATCAGAGAAAATCCCATGACCTCCCCCTGAAATTCATCTGCTGTAGGCCTTTTGAGCATGACAAATGGATTGTGGAAATGGCCGGACGCCCCTCTGGCGCTTCCCACAGACTGGATCCCCTGCTGCAGCATCCTGGTCTTTACATGGCGCTCCCGCCCCCAGGCGCCGGAAAACTGGATCCATTCATACTCATCATCCGGCAGATCAAGGCAAAGGCTCATAGCCCTTGTGATCTGATACGTTTCCCCTCCCCGGTTCTCAAAGCGCGCGCTTCTGGCTATGGCGTTCTCATGGCCAAAGATCGTGTACAAAAGGGTCATATCCACACGAAGAAGCTCATCCCGCAAAGTAAGCTCCAGAGTATCCGCCTCATCCTCCGACTCCACATAGGTGGCAGGCAGCCCCTTAAGCCCCGGCTTTCCTTTGTAGATTTTGTGGGAAACATACTTAAAATCCGTGATTTTGCTGCCGTTTTCCTGCACGATCTCCAGAGCAGGCATGCGGAAATCCGTAGTCCCATAGGACGGATACTCCTGCTTTAAGTGCTCCAGCGAAAAGGAATACTCATCATCAAACACATAGGCGCTGACCGGGCGGTAGCGGTTCTCGACAAGATATTCGTAATCCTCCCTCTTTGCCACCTGTTTACCAAAATACAGCTGCCCCATCTGGCCGTTGCGCAGAATCTTCATGATATAGCTGATGCTGCCATTATAAAGGTGAAACTCCCCTGTCTTCTCATTGAACATGATCCCCATGACATTTTCCTCCTGACGCTTTTTATGTAGGATACGCTTTTTTTGCGGTTCTTTCCAGCGGAAAATGGTGTAAAAAACTGTCCATTTGTTAGATTTTTGCAACTTATAGTCTATGGTGCTGTTTAAAGTCTGGTTTTTTACTTTTCGAGAAATTTCTTCCTCCTGGGTATTCCATTCTCTCCCTCCCCTAGTACATCATTGCATTAATTCCTAAGCAATAGTACTCGCTCTCTACGCCAGGAGCACGTCTGCGAAGCTAGATGTAGGGTCCACTACACCGTCGCTTCGCAGACGCACACCTGACGCAGATATCAAGCACTATTACTTAGTTATTAATGCAACGATGTACTAGTTTTCTTATCATAATCCCTCAAACACCCCCACCTCAAACTGACTATCCGGAATCCCATGATAAGTCACAAACACATACTTCCCGTCCCTTGTCATCTCTCTTCCCGCCTCATACTGCCTCCACCCATCCCCTTCGATCTTATGCTGAATCCACACACTCCCCTTTCCTCCATCCCTCTCCACAGGAAAAAAGACCGTCACCTCCCCCACATCATCCCTGTTCACGGAATACACCTGGGAAACAGGCTCCCCTTTTGTCTCCCCCAGCTCCAGCCAAGCCTTCTCGCCCACGCCAATCTCCAGGTCATCTCCGTCCCTTTTATCAACGCAGACAAAGATCACCCCGTCCCGCTCCAGCAGTTCAAACCGGTTCAGCTCCTGCCCATCTTCCTCAAAAACCCCGTAAGAATTAATGTACAGCCCGTCATTCCAGATCCCATAATCCATGACTCCGCCTCTCCCATAAGTATGGCCGTATCCTCTCTCATAATCTTCCCTGCTCTTATAGGAGATCAGGATGACCTTCATCCCATAGTCCGCGGCACACTCTCTAAGAAACTCCGCCGCGCCGGGACTCTCCTCCTCCAGTATCGTCAGATCCCGATCTCCGCAGTCGTCAATCCTTACATTCATGGGATGTTCCCGGCAAAAATCCTCAAAAGTCCCCGTCTCATATAGCTCTCCGAGCATACCATCCTCATGACACAACGGAAATCCGCTGCCATCCTGTCTATCGCTATCACTGTCGCCATCACTGCCTCCCTCACTTCCACGATCCCCCTCCCCATATTCCAGATACACATCGTAAACCTCATACCCCAGCAGACTTTCAAAAAACTCTCTTCCCTCCTTCTCGATAAGCTCCCTCTGAAAATCATCCCGCCCATCTGTGGAAACTTCCTGCCCGCTTATATGTATCTGAAACTCCTGATCCCCCCATTTCGCCCTGGCCAGCACATACCCCTTGGCCCATGGCACAGGATCCCCGTCTCCCCGCTCCATGCAAAGTTCCACATCCTCGATCTCCGGCACAAAACCGTACTTTTCCTGTACATATTTTTCCGCGTTCTCTTCCCCTTGCCGGGCGATCTCCTCCATGCGCTGCTTCTCTTCCCCTGAATACCCGCAGCTCCACAGAAAAAGAACGCACCACGCCCAAACCATCATATTCACTGCCGCTCTGCCCCAAAAACGTCTTTTCATCCGTTCCCCCTTAACTCCTGCGCTTTACTCCTACGCTTGACCCCTATGCCAAAATCCGCCGGACAGCGCTGCCATCCGGCGGATCCTCCTATGTTTCTTTCTGTTCATTCCCTCTGCCCAAAATCTCCGACAAGCTCTCCAAAATCTTCTCCGCCACATCCGGTTTATTCATGGAATATATATGGATTCCATTGACCCCATTGGCAATCAGGTCGATGATCTGCTCTGTGGCATAGGCAATCCCCGCCTGCTTCATAGCCGCCGGATTGTCCCCGAACCGATCCACAATAGCCTTAAACCTGGACGGCAGATAAGTCCCAGACATCTGGCATATCCTTTTGATCTGCAGAGCGCTTGTCACCGGCATGATCCCCGCCACCACAGGCACTGTGACTCCCCTCTCCCGAATCCGGTACAGGTAATTGTACAGGATATTATTGTCAAAAAACATCTGGGTAGTCATAAAATCACATCCCGCCTCCACCTTCTCCTTGAGATACCCAATATCCTCCGCCTTGTTGGCTGACTCCACATGGCCCTCCGGGTAGCAGGCCGCGCCGATGCAGAAATCCCCGCTCTGCTTGATCTCATGGATCAGCTGGGAAGCGTACTGATAATCATGGGCAGTTCTGCCCTCCTTCGGGATATCCCCCCGCAGCGCCAGCACATTCTCAATGCCCCTGTCCTTAAGCTCCTCCAGCACACAGGCCACGTGCTGCCTTGTGGAGGAAACACAAGTCAAATGAGCCAGGGTAGGCACATGGTACTCATTGTTCAAAGCTGCGGCAATATCCACTGTGTAGCGGCTGGTCCCTCCCCCAGCCCCGTAGGTCACGCTCATAAAGTCCGGCGACAGTCCCGCGATCTTTTTTGCCGCTGCCTCCACCGTCTCATACTTGTCCTCTGTCTTGGGAGGAAACACCTCAAAGGAAAGGGTAGGCCTGCCCTGCCCTAATATGTCTCTGATCTTCATCTCAAATCCCCGCTTTCTATAACATTTTCCTTTACCGCTGTGCCCCTACTGACCCATAAAGATCCTGGCAATCGGCGAATCCGCCGGCAGTATCAGCGTATTGCCCTCCCCGCCGAGAGACTCCCTGGCCGCCTCCAGAGCCCGGATAAATCCGTAGAACTCCGCCCGCTCCGGCGTGCTGTAAGCCGCTGCCAGGATCCGCATGTACTCCGCCTCCCCCTCCGCCGTGATCTGGGCTGCCTGGGCCTGGGCATTGGAAATGCTGATGGCGATCTCCCGGTCCGTGGTGTTCTGGATCACCTTGGCCTCCGCCTGGCCCTCTGCCTGGTAAGTAGCCGCGATCTTATCCCTCTCGGAGATCATCCTCTCATAAACCGCCGCCTTATTATCCGAAGGCAGATCCAGCTGCTTTGTCTCCACCGCCAGTATCTCGATGCCGTATGGTTCCATCCCTGTGCCGATATTGCTCATAATAGCCGCCGAAAGCTCTCCGTCCCGGCCGCTGATCACATCATTCTGGCTCAAACTGCTGATCACATTTTTAATGGAATTGTATACTGTGGCGTCAATCCTCCGCTCCGCGTTGAGAATGGAGGAATTAAGGGTCTGGGCAAATTTCAGAGGGTCTGTAATCTCCCACAGCACATAGCTGTCAGTCATCATGGTCTTTTTGTCCATGGTAATCACGTCCGACGGCGCCAGGTCATAAATCAGAATCTCCTTAGGCAATGTGTCCGCGCTCTGGATAAACGGCACCTTAAAGCTCAGCCCCGCGCTGTCGATCACCCGGCTGACACGGCCGAACTCCCGGATCAGCTTGTACTCATTTTCCCTGGTCACCACCATAGAACCGCCAAGGCCTACCAAAGCCGCCAGCGCTATCAGCAGCATAAAAATCCTTCCAAATAATTTCTTCATCATCTATTCCTCCCCGCCTTCGCCGTCCGGCTCTTCCTCCGCTTCCTGCCCGGCCCCTTCCCCGGCCGGACTGAAAGCTCCCATCCCCTCATCCTTGGACTGCACGTCGACGCCGGAGGAGTTACCCCCGTCTGCCGCCACAAAACTGTCAAGAGGAAGGATAGTGTTCATCTGGTTCGTGCCGTCGATCACCACCTTAAGCCCCGGCAGCACCTCCTCCATAGCCTCGTAGAACATCCTCTGTTTTGTAACCTGGGGATTCTTCACATACTCCTCATACATGGCGTTAAACTTAGCCACCTCACCATTAGCCTCATTGACCCTTCTGGTCTTCTCCGCCTCAGCATCCTGCATGATCTTGTCAATCTGAGCCTGGGCCCCCGGCAGCTTCTCATTGCGGTACTTGTTGGCATTATTGATGGCAGTCTCCTTGCCCTGCTTGGCCGTCTCCACAGCCTTAAACGCCTCCATAACCTCCGCTGTAGGCGGCTCCGAATCCTGAATAGTTACATTGACCACCTGAAGCCCTACATCATGCTTGTCCAGCTGGCTGATGATCATGTCCCTGACTTTAGACTGAATCTCATTCTTTCCCGTAGTCAAAACCGAATCCACATCATAGCTTCCGATAACCGCGCGGACACAGCTTTTGCTCACATTCTGGAGAATCTGCACCGGGTCCTTGGAGGCGTACACTGCCTTCACCGGATCCGAGACCTTGTACTCAATATAAAAATCCACATTGACAAAATTGTAATCTCTGGTGATCATCAGGGAGTCCTCTTCTTCGCTTTCATTGTCCTCCTGATTATATCCCAGGGCAAATCCCTGGATGGTAGTGTTCACCTTCTGCACCCTCTGAATCAGAGGAATCTTAAAATGAAGCCCCGGCGCGGTCACGCTGACAGCCTTCCCAAAGGTGGTCAAAACAGCCTGCTCCTGCTCTTCGATGTTGTAAAAAGAACCTGTGCCAAGCACCAGCAGGACAAAAAGCGCCAGCCCGAAGGTCACAAATCTCTTTGCCCGCTTCGCGGCGTTTTTTATCTTCTCTTCCATATCCGGATTAAAACTTTCCATATACACCTCTCTTTATGTTGGGCAGACCTTATCTGCCGTCTAACCGTCCGATAAATCAAGCAGACCGGACGTAAACTTACGTCCGGCCTTTCCTTGTCTCCATTGTCTACCCTGGTAGTATATCATAGATTTTATCATTTGTGATGGAATTCAGAAAACTTTTACAATTTATATTTTTCTTTTTACATTTTTTTGCTATTCGAAAAGGCACTCGCCGTTGGTCTCGATGACTTTCTTGTACCAGTGGAACGATTTTTTCGGGATTCTCCTGTAGGTTCCCCTGCCATAATCGTCACAGTCTACATAGATGAATCCGTACCGCTTAGACATCTGCTTGGTAGATTCGGAGACAATATCAATGCAGCCCCAGGAAGTATATCCAAGGCACTCAACGCCGTCATACTCAATGGCATCCAGCATAGCCTTAAAATGAACATCAAAATAATCAATCCGGTACTGGTCGTCTATCGTGCCGTCCTCATTCACCACATCCTTCGCCCCCAGACCGTTTTCCACGATAAACAGCGGCTTGCGGTAGCGGTCATACAGATCAACCATGGATACGCGCAGACCTGTGGGATCGATCTGCCAGCCCCAGTCAGAGGATTTCAGATACGGGTTCTTTACAGCAGTGATGGTATTGCCGACAGTGACGTCCAGGCCGTCAGTACTGTGGGCGGCACAGGAGGACATATAATAGGAGAACGATACGAAATCAACCGGATACGCTTTCATGATCTCATCATCCCCTGTCTCCTTCACAATATGAATGCCATTATTTTTAAACCGGGCCAGCAGGTATGCCGGATACTCCCCGAACACCTGAGTGTCGCTGTAACAGTAGGTGCCTCTCATCATCTGCTGGGCCTCCAGCACATCCTCAGGCTTGCAGGTGTAGGGATAATAGGTCAGTTTGGTCAGCATGCAGCCTACCATGGAACCGGGGATGATCTCATGGCAGATCTTGGTGGCCAGAGCCGAGGCCACGAACTGATGGTGCATAGCCTGGAAAATGACCTCCTCAAAATTCTTGCCCGGAAAACGGTCTTCAATAAGGCCGCCGGTGGTGTAAGGATGGCGGAGCATAGAATCCACTTCATTAAACGTCAGCCAGTATTTTACCTTGTCCTTATAACGCGTGCAGATGGTCTCCACAAATCTGGTAAACAGACCGATAACTTCCCGGGAATACCAGCCATTGTACTTGAGAACCAGATTTAACGGCGGCTCATAGTGGGACATGGTTACCAGAGGCTCGATGCCGTACTTCTTACACTCGTCAAGCACCGCGTCGTAGAAAGCCAGCCCTTCCTCATTGGGAATTTCATCATCCCCATTTGGGAAAATGCGGGACCATGCAATGGACATGCGGTACACTTTAAACCCCATCTCCCCAAACAGCCTGATATCTTCCTTATAATGATGATAAAAATCACTGGCATGACGTTTCGGATAGTTTACCTCATCCTCCGGATGGGCCATGGCCTCCTCAATGTCAGCCGTGGTAACGGTATTATGCGCCTTATAATTGGTCACATCCGCGTCAAAACGCGCCCTTGCGCAGTCAGACACGGACCAGCCTTTGCCTCCTGCCCTCCAGCCGCCTTCCACCTGATTGGCAGCCGTGGCGCCGCCCCATAAAAAACCTTCCGGAAATCTTCTCTTAGCCATTGTTTACCTCCTGATCTTTCTATGTTGATATGATAATTTTATCATATTTTCCATTACTCTACCAGTCTCTTCCACCTCTCATCCCCCTCCAAAAACCCAAAACTCTCCTCATCTCTAATCCCCTCCTTAAGCTTCCTTTTCACCTTCCCCCAAAACTCCTCCCCAACCTCCCGAAACGTCATATGTTCATACAGAGGGGACCTGCTCCACTGTCCGATCTCATCCATCCCCTTAAGCATTTTTTCCACAATCTCGATCACTCTGTCCCCGTCCCGCTCCATCACCGCCAGCTCCAGTTCCGCCGAAGCCTCAT
This sequence comes from uncultured Hungatella sp., assembly GCA_910588505.1. Taxonomy (GTDB): domain Bacteria; phylum Bacillota; class Clostridia; order Lachnospirales; family Lachnospiraceae; genus UBA3402. The sequence goes on from CAJUPQ010000028.1 coordinate 26,841, forward strand.
AGTACTCCCCCATATCAAATACCCTCACAAGCCCTGTCATCTTGTCCACAACCATGCGGGCCTTCTCTACATCCCCGTCTTCCATTGCCAGCCTGTAAAGTCCTCCAAAATACAGGTTGGCAGTCTGATAGGCGGAAAACAAAAGCTCTTCATAAGCCTTGTACGCCTCCTCCCTCCTGCCGGTAAGACTGTAGATCTCAGCCATCTTCCTCTTTCTCTCTGGATTCTGCTTCGACAAAAAAGCCAGACACTCCTCTGCCTTCCCATACTCCTCCTTCACCTGATAGAACCCGAAAAGACCGTCCGCCGCACGGGTTCTGATATCCTCATTCCCGCTGTCCAAAGCCCTCCGATACCACTTAAGGATACACCTGTCATACTCCTCTTCATGGATCCCCTTAAATAGCCCCTGAGCATGAAAGACCGCCGCCATATTAAGCATCAGCTCCTCACAGTCCGGGTACTGCTCCACCTTCCCCTTTGCCCACAAAAACGCCTCCTTAAAGCTGCCCTCTAGCAGCATCCTGTCTGCCTGCGCCACCAGACCGTTTATCTCATCCCGGGTCATCTCCTCCCGAAAAGACAAAAGAACATCCGGGGTAATGTCCAGAAGCCTTGCGATGGGAGCCAAAAGCGTGATATCCGGAAACGAATTGCCCTTTTCCCACTTATTCACCGCCGGCCCGCTGACTCCCAGCCTGTCCGCCATCTCCTCCTGGGTCATGTTCTTCCTCTTCCTGTATCTGCGGATCACCTCTCCAATCTCCATCCAAACATCCCGCCTTTCTCCCTGCCGGCGCCATTTCCGAAAACCGGTCTTCATACGCCGCGCCTTTGCTCCGCGTCAGCTCCGACTGCTCTAATCATACCAGACCGCAACCGTATTCACAACTGAACAGATATTAATAATTTAGAAAAAAACTTAACTAATGTTCACATTCTTTCAAAAAATACCAGGGAAATCCTTGACTTAATGGGAGCTATTAGTATAGAACAATATTATGACCCCAAAAAGTGAGGTGATGAACTTGGGAATAAAAAAATGGGACGTCCAACAGACAACCCCAAGGATATTTCGTTAAAAGTGCGTCTGGATAAAGCATCTTCCGAGAAACTGGATGAGTGTATCCGCATCCTGGAAGTCTCCAAAGCCGAGGTGGTTAGACAAGGAATCCATAATGTTCACGACGCCCTTACTCAAAAGTAACAGGAAGCGGCACGCTCCCACAAGCAACCAGCCATTTACAATGGCAGTGCGCAATTTAGAAAAGCCAGAAACCTATACTGCAGTCTGGGGGAAAAACTGATGACCAGACTCAATGAAGAAGAACGACAGATGCTGGAAGGAGAGAAAAAGCGCATAAGCGCTCTATACGAAGCATATTAAAGCATAACTTTTTCTTATCCCTCTTATAATTAATATTGATTTTACTTATATCTATTTTTCATGTATCTTAACATTGAAAATAAACTATGCTAATTTACTGCGCTAAACCAAAAGCGCCCCCTCAAAGGAGGTAATATCCATGGTAAGAGCAATCGTAGGCGCCAACTGGGGCGACGAAGGCAAAGGAAAGATTACGGACATGCTGGCAAAAGAGTCGGACATCATCATCCGATTCCAGGGCGGCAGCAATGCAGGCCACACCATTATCAACAATTACGGCAAATTTGCTCTGCACCTTCTGCCCTCCGGCGTATTTTACGGCCACACGGTCAGCATCATCGGCAACGGCGTAGCCCTAAATATTCCCTATCTGTTCAAAGAGATCCAGTCCCTCACCGAAAAGGGAGTCCCCTCTCCCAAGATCCTGGTGTCTGACAGAGCCCAGATCCTGATGCCCTACCACGTGCTGTTTGACACATACGAAGAAGAGCGCTTAGGAGGCAGATCCTTCGGTTCCACCAAGTCAGGGATCGCCCCCTTTTACTCCGATAAGTACGCTAAGATCGGCTTCCAGGTCAGCGAGCTCTTTGACATGGAAACCTTAAAAGAAAAAGTGGAGAGAGTCTGTGAACTAAAAAATGTAACCTTACAGCATCTCTACCACAAACCTCCTATTGACCCTGCAGAGCTGTTAAACACCCTTCTGGAATACCGGGACATGGTAAAGCCCTACGTCTGCGACGTGTCCGCCTACCTCTACAATGCCATAAAAGAAGGAAAAAACATCCTTCTGGAAGGTCAGCTGGGTTCCCTAAAAGACCCGGACCACGGCATTTACCCCATGGTAACCTCCTCCTCCACTTTGGCGGCCTACGGGGCCATTGGGGCCGGAATCCCTCCCTATGAGATAAAAACCATCACCGCTGTAGTCAAAGCCTACTCCAGCGCCGTGGGAGCCGGTGCCTTTGTCAGTGAGATCTTCGGAGACGAAGCCGAGAACTTAAGGCGGCGGGGCGGCGATGCCGGAGAATACGGAGCCACCACCGGACGCCCCAGGCGTATGGGCTGGTTTGACGCCGTGGCCTCCCGCTACGGCTGCCGCATCCAGGGAGCCACTGAGGCCGTCCTCACCGTACTGGACGTGCTGGGGTACCTGGATGAGATCCCTGTGTGCGTAGGATACGACATTGACGGGACTGTCACAAAAGACTTCCCAACCACAGTACAGCTTGAAAAGGCCAAGCCCGTCTACACCACACTGCCAGGATGGAAACGCGATATCCGGGGAATCAAGAACTATAAAGACCTGCCAAAAGAATGCCGGGATTATGTAGAATTCATCGAAAAAGAACTGCAGATCCCCGTCACCATGGTATCCAACGGCCCCGGCCGGGACGAGATCATCTACCGAACCTGACCCAAAAACGCCAGGTGTCATTTCCTGTCAGGATGAAGGAATTGCCGGACACTTTTACGGCAATTCCTTCATCCTGACAGGCCCCTTTCCTCACCCCCAAAATTCCCTCACCGCCTCCCCCACAGATTCCTGTCTCACCACCTTAAACGGCCGCCATTCCCTGGGAAACAGTGCCTGATACTCCTCCCGCAAAAACCGATCGTCCATCAAAACGATAACCCCCTTATCCTCCATGGTCCGGATCACCCGCCCCGCTGCCTGCATCACCTTGTTCATCCCCGGATACTGAAAGGCATAATCAAACCCCCGCTCGTTTTTCTCGTCAAAATACTTTCGCAGAATCTCCTGCTCCGTACACACCATGGGAAGCCCGGTTCCCACCACCATAACCCCGATCAGCCGGTCCTCCTTCAAATCAATGCCCTCTGAAAAGATCCCGCCCATAACGCAGAACGCCACCAAAGTATCCTGCCTTTCCCCCTCAAACTCCCGCAGAAACTCCTCCTTCTCCTGCTCATTCATGCGGCTTGCCTGGACCAAAAGGTCAAACCCCCGGGACAAAAGCTCCTCCCTCTGTTCCTCCCACAATCCCAAAATCTCATTCATATACTGGTAGGACGGAAAGAACACCATATAATTACCCCTCCTCTGCCCCGCCACCTCCAGGATGTAGGACAGCACTTTCCCAAACTCCCGCCGGTTCCTCCTGGTGTACTTGCTGCTCACATCCCCCGCCACCAAAAGCAGGCGGTTCTCACAGGGAAACGGACTCTCCGCGTACACCGCGTAATCCTCCATATTCCCGCTTAAAAGCTCCTTGTAGTAGGTCACCGGAAGCAGGGTCGCGGAAAAAAACACCGTACACCTTCCTTTAGCCATGCACTCCTTCAGATGGGACGCCGGGTTCACGCACATCAGCTTCACCATAAACCGCCCATCCCCCTGCAGCTCCGAGTAGATCCGGTACGATTCATCCATGCTCTCAAACACATTAAGAAAATCCCTGAGTCGAAAATAAAAATCCAGGACCAGATCCCGGTCCTCAAACTCCCGGTATTCCTCCATAAACGTCTCCAGCTCCCCAAACAAAGACATAAACGTCGTGGCCAGATGATTCACGCTGTCATGGACCACATATGTCTCACACTCCCGTTTCATCTCAAGAAGCTGCTTATTGCACCGGTCCAAAAGCCTTTTCACCCGATCCGCTCTTCCCCCAAGCACCCTCTTTATCAGCAGCACATCCTCCTTAAAAAGAGCCGCGCTGAACATCTCCCTTCCCCTGGCCACCAGATTGTGGGCCTCGTCCACCAAAAACAGATACTCTCCCTCCATGCCCTCGGAAAAATACCGGCGCAGCCTGGCATTGGGGTCAAACACATAATTATAATCACAGATAATCCCGTCCACCCAGTTGGTGATATCAAGAGAAAACTCAAATGGACACACCTGATACTGTCTGGCATAGGAGATCACCTTGTCCCTGGTGATCCCAAACTCCCTGTGAATAATCCCGTACACCGCGTCATTGACCCGGTCAAAATGTCCCTTTGCGTAGGGACAGGCATCCGGATTGCACTGAGGCGATTCCAGAAAACACACCTTCTCTTTGGCTGTGATAGTCACCGTCCGCAGATACATGCCCTGCTCTCTTAAAACCTCAAAGGTCTCCTGGGCCACGCTGCGGGTAATGGTCTTGGCTGTCAGGTAAAAAAGCTTCTCCACATGGCCCTCCCCCATAGCCTTCAGCCCCGGATACACGGTGGATAACGTCTTCCCCACCCCTGTGGGAGCCTGGATAAACAGATCCCGCCGCCGGACAATGGCCCGGTACACGGACACCGCCAGATCCCTCTGCCCAACCCGGTACTCATAGGGAAACTTAAGCTCCCTCAAAGACGCGTCCCGCCGGATACCGTGCTGATACAGATATCTGGCCCACTTCACATACTCGTGGATCAGGCTCTCAAACCACTCTTTCAGCTCCTCAAAGGAGTAATCCCTCTGTAACCTGCGGATCTCCTCCGTCTCCAGGTTACAGTAGGTCATCTGCACCGTAATCTGATCTAAACCATGGTCAAAACAGTACATATACCCATAACACTTCGCCTGGGCCAGATGGACGGGAATCGGCTCCTCAAGCAGGCTGATATCCATATAGACGCCCTTGATCTCATCGATCACAACTCCGAAAGGCCCTGTAACCACCCCGTCCGCACGGCCCTCCAGGCCGATCCGAAACTCCCCCTCGTCGATCACATGCTTAAAAGATACCTCTGCCTGATAATTAGCCCCCATGGACTTTTGAATCTTTTTGTGGATCCGGCTCCCCGCCTCCATGGCATTTCTCTGGCCTGCCCCTGTCTGCCGGTTGTCCAGATCCCCGCTGCGCAGGACAAACTCCACCAGGTTCCGCACGGAGATCTTTATAGCCTCAAAAGCCGCTCCGCCTTCCATCACGCCGCGTCCATCCCCCCTGCTGCCCAAAGCCCCCATAACCTGCCCCTTTCCCGGCCCTCACCGCTCATCATCATAGACATCCATTATACCCCATTCCCGTGCAAATGGGAAGCGTCCATATTCTCCCGCCAGACAACAAAACCGGCGCAGACCCTGTAGCCAGGATCACCCTGTCATAGTCGCCCTTTTTCAGATTCTCCGCCGTAACCTCGCTGTTCAGATTTACATGAACCCCTGCCTTCTCACACTGGGTCTCCAGGTACTTGATCAGGCTCACAACATCTTTCTTAAAATCGCAGCCTCCCGCAGGCCACAGCGTCCCGCCAAGCCTGTCAGACTTCTCATACAGGTCCGCTTCCCAGCCCCGTCTTCTGGCTGTAATGGCGGCCTCCATCCCCGCAGGACCTCCTCCGATGACCAGGACTCTCTTCTTGCTTCCGTCCGGCTTTGGCAGCTGATAATGGGCCTCCGCATAGCAGGTAGGATTCACCGCGCAGTAATAATGCTTTCCTAAAAAAGGGGAGAACCATAACATGAATCCCCCCGAGCTGATCTATCAGATGATCGCCTACTCCTTCATGGGCTTTGAGACCAACTGGTGCATTCAGAACGGCAATCTTAACTTTGTGGAACCATTTTTCAGGGGCATGAACGCCATCCTGCTTCTGGACACACAGTATAAAGACAGTGTCGAAAAATACATAAACCCGTAGCCCAGCCAGTCGAACACAAAAAAGACCGGAACACATCCCTCTCATGTTCCGGTCTTATATCTCTCTTTCATAAACCTCTATGCGCCTACAGTGAACGCGCCATCATACATAAAAACCTGGCAGGCGCATTTGACAGCCCTGTTTCCTTTCAGTGCAAAACCTTTAAGCCGCGCTGCGTCTTTTTGCGGACTTCTTCTCCAAAAATGCCTCAAATTCCTCGTTCTCCCCGTCATACTCCACAGTCAGAACGCGGGTCAGATCCAGGCTTAACACCCCCAGAATGGATTTGGCGTCAATGATAACCCGGTTATAAAAGATATCAATCTCAAAATCGCACTGGGAAGCCGCTGCTACAAATTTCTTTGCATCTTCGATAGTCGGTAAAAATATTCTTTTCTGTTTCATAAATTCATCTCCTTATGGCTATGACGTGCGGCAAACGATTTTGCCGTTATCCACGTTATAGCATTTTTCCCTCGAATTGTCAAATTTTACCCAACCAGCTGCCAAACGCGGTTTCTTGTGCAAAAAAGTACTTTCTAAATTTTATCTTCCCTACATTTTATGCAAACAAACGCTTAACTGTTTGAAGGCCATCCGGCATTTTTCATTTTCCTCTGCCTGTTTTCCCTGAACAAAGCCCTTTAGGTTCTTCAATTTTGGTAAAAATTCCTTCCCAGTCCGTCTGCCGCCTCCAAAAGTCCGCCAGCCGCGTCACCTGGAGTATTCAATAACCCTCTCCTCCGTAACCACAAAATCCATGGCACAGTCATGTTTCTCCCTTGGAATATCCTCTGCCATCATCTTCTCCCAGCACAGCGCCGCCCTGACAGCCGGCGTCCCGGGCAGAAATCTGTCATAATAGCCGCCCCCATATCCCAGTCTGACTCCGGACCCGCAGCAGCACACACAGGGAACCAGCACAAACTCCATATCCTCAGGGCGCGTCTCCTCACAGGACTCCACCGGCTCCAAAATACCAAAAGCCCCCGGCCTTAGCTCCTCCATGCTCTTAATCCGATGGGCGCTCATGATCCCCCCTTTCCCGCACCTTGGCACAGCCACCTGTTTGCCGTCAGCCAAAGCCCGCAGGATCACCTCCCTGGTATCCACCTCCCCCTCCATGCTCACATATGTAAAGAGCACATTCGCCTGCCTGTAAGACTCCATCCCCAGAATCCGCTTTAAAATAGCCTGATCAGCACTGACGCGGTAGCCTTTCCCCAGCCCCGCCCGCCTCTTTAGCATCTGTTTCCTGACAGAGGCCTTCCATTGCTTTATGTCACTCACTGCCTCATTCCTCCTTAAACCCCTTAAGTTGGCTAAACCCTGTTTGGCCTTTTATTATAAAAACTTCGAAAATCCACGAAAAATCCGAAAAATCAGTTGACATCTCCCCACTTCTATGATATATTAATTCTTGCGTTCAGCAAACCCATTTACCCATCCTTATAGGGGAATAGTTCAATGGTAGAGCAGCGGTCTCCAAAACCGTAGATGGGGGTTCGAGCCCCTCTTCCCCTGCTGATTGCTGATTTAAGAGCTAAGATTTTCTTTAGGGAAATTCTTAGTTTTTTTCATGTATTTCATCCCCAGATCCCATGCCTTCTCTGCCGGCTGCCCGGTTCATCTTCCCCTCCCCACTCTCCCTGGAACCTAACCCAGAAAAAGTGGAACTTTAAGTTCATCATGTTGGTGTATTGTTTAGTGAGCAATGGGGCGAGGATTGTCGTAAAGCCAGTCAAAGAAGGAGAGACATCTCTCGCCCATGCTCACTCAATTATCCCCCTCCCAGCAGCCTCTGCCTCACAATCTCATATGCCAGCACTCCCGCCGCCACCGATGCGTTCAAAGAATCGATCTCCCCCTTCATGGGGATGGAGGCGGTCATATCGCACTTCTCTCTCACCAACTTGCTGACTCCGTCCCCCTCGTTGCCGATCACCAGGCCGATAGGCCCTTTCAGATCCAGCCGATACATCAGCTCCCCGCCCATATCCGCACACACAAACCAAAGCCCTTCCTTTTTCAGCTGTTCAATGGTGGCTGACAGATTCGTAACCTTGGCCACGCCTGTGTAATTCAGCGCTCCGGCGGACGTCTTGGCAACTGTAGCTGTCAGCCCCACAGCCCTGCGCTTGGGGATAACGACCCCGTGGGCTCCCGCCAGGTTTGCCGTCCTGATAATAGCCCCCAGATTGTGAGGGTCCTCAATGCCGTCCAGCAAGATAACAAAAGGCGGCTCCCCCTTCTCTCTGGCCTTCTCCAAAATATCCTCCACCTGCACATACCCGTAGGCCGCCCCCTGGGCCACGACCCCCTGGTGACCTCTGGTCCGGGACATCTGATCCAGCCTGTCCTTTGCCACAAAGGTGATGATGGTATCCTGCTTTCTGGCCTCCCTGATAATGCTCTGCACCGGCCCGTCCTTGCACCCGTCCAGCACATACAGCCTGTCAATGGTCTTTCCGGAGCGGAACGCCTCCAGCACCGCGTTCCTGCCCTCTATCAGTAAATTTTCCACATTCATGCCTTCGTTAAGTTTCTCCAATCTTCTCTAATCCATAGCTTATAAGCTCTGCCAGCCGCTCAAACCGCTCCGACAGATACAGATACCCCACCAGCGCCTCCAGACCTGTTGCCATACGGTAATCAATGATCGTGGCATTCTTGGCCGCTGTCACGGACTTGGCGTTCCTGCCCCGCTTAAATACTGCCAGCTCCTCATCTGTCAGCTCCGGCTCCAGAAGCCGTATCATATGGGCCTGGGTCTGGGCTTTCACCAGGGAGGTGCTTTTTTTGTGCATCTTATTCACCTGCATATTGCCCCGGCTTAAGACCTTGGCCCGGATCATAATCTCATAGACCCCGTCCCCGATATAGGCCAGGGCCAGAGGAGAATACATAGCCGGATCCATCCTGCCGATGCCAAGCTTCTCCCGGTATGCCTCCACAAACCCAAGGGCCGCCTTTACGCTCTCTTCCATTTAACCCCTTCTCTTGTGTCCTCCAGAACAATGCCCATATCGAGAAGTTTCTGGCGTATCTCATCCGCAAGGGCAAAATTCTTTTCCTTCCTGGCCTGGCCTCTGGCAGCGATCATAGCCTCCACTTCCTGATCCAGAACCTCGATCTTCCGCTCCGTCTCGATGCCCAAAACACCGCACAGCGCTTCCAGGCTCTCTCTCAGAGCCGCCACATACTCCCTGCTGCTGTTGCCGTCGGCTGTGGAATTGCCCAGCTTCACCAGCTCAAACACTGCCGCCACCCCGTCCGCGGTGTTAAAATCATCTTCCATGGCAGCCTCAAACTTGGCCACCAGCTCCCGGGACTCCTGATACCAGGCCTTCTCGCTGTCCAAAAGTTTCTCCTGCCCCGCCTTTTCCTCCAGTTCCCGCAGCTTATCCAGGCCGTTGTAGATCCGCTCCAGGCCGTTCTTTGACGCCTCCATAAGCTGGGCGCTGAAATTTAAGGGACTGCGGTAATGGGCGCTGAGCATGAAAAACCGCAGCACCTGCAGATCAAACTTCTCACGTATCTCCCGCACCGTAAAGAAATTACCCAAAGACTTGGACATCTTTTTGTTGTCAATGTTCAAAAACCCGTTGTGCATCCAATATTTGGCGAACTCTTTTCCGCTGGCCGCCTCGCTCTGGGCGATCTCATTTTCATGGTGTGGAAAAATAAGGTCCTCCCCGCCGCCGTGGATATCGATCTGCTCCCCCAGATACTTCCTGGACATGGCCGAGCACTCAATATGCCAGCCCGGACGCCCCTGGCACCAGGGAGACTCCCAGTAAGGCTCCCCCTCCTTCTTTGGCTTCCACAGCACAAAATCCGCGGGGTCCTCCTTTCCGTCCTCGCCGGTCACCTTCAATTCCCGAAACCCGGACTGCAGATCATCCAGATTCTTGTGGGACAATTTGCCGTACTCTTTAAAAGAAGAAGTCCGAAAATACACGGTGCCGTCCTCTGCCTTGTAGGCATGGCCCTTGTCCACCAGGGTCTTGATCAGATCCAGCATCCCGCCGATCTCCTCCGTGGCTTTCGGGTGGACCGTGGCCGGCCTTACGTTCATGGCAGCCATATCCTCCTTGCACTCCTTAATATACCGCTCCGAGATCACGGACGAATCCACGCCCTCCTCCATGGCCTTCTTGATGATCTTGTCGTCCACGTCCGTAAAATTGGACACAAAATTCACCTCATACCCCTTGTATTCCAGATAACGGCGCACCGTATCAAACACGATCATAGGCCGCGCGTTGCCAATGTGGATAAAATTGTACACCGTGGGGCCGCACACATACATCTTCACTTTTCCCGGCTCCAGAGGAATAAACTCCTCCTTCCTGCCGCTTAAGGTATTAAAGATCTTCATAGGACTCCTCCTCGCCTGATTCCTGGGATTTTTCTGCCCGTTCGCATCCCGGGCAAGCTTTACACCCATTATTTCCCATCCTGTCATCATAACAGTAATCAGCCATTGATGTCAATAAGGTAATGGCCTGAGCCGAGATTCCCTCCCCACTGCCCGTAAATCCAAGCCCCTCCTCTGTGGTGGCCTTGACGCTGACCCGGCCCCCCTCCAGCTTTAAGGCCCGGGTGATATTCTCAGCCATCCTGGGACGGTAGGGGGCCAGCTTTGGCCTCTGGGCGATGATCGTGGCGTCAATATTTTCAATCACATACCCCTCCCGCTCCAAAAGCTCTCCCACATTCCTCAAAAGCCGGATACTGGAGATCCCCTCATACTTTGGATCCGTGTCCGGAAAATGCTGCCCAATATCCCCTAAAGCCGCCGCTCCCAGAAGAGCGTCCATCACCGCGTGGACCAGCACGTCCGCGTCCGAGTGGCCCAAAAGCCCCTTTTCATAAGGAATCTCCACCCCGCCCAGGATCAGTTTCCTTCCTTCCACCAGACGATGCACGTCGTATCCCTGACCGATTCTCATGATTCTCCTGCCTCCGTATTCTTCACATTTTTCATGGGTCTGTCTCCTTAGGTCTGTCCCCTTGACTCTGCTCCTATCCAGACAAGCCCCTCCAGACCACCCGCTTTGATCCTCAAGGCTCTACACGATCATCCGCACCTTCCCCTGAATACACCTTAAATGAATGTCCTTCTGGCTCATACACCCCTCCCCGTCCACATGGACCGGCATAGGGCGCTCTGTGTGGATCTCCACTTCCCTGCACTGATAGCTGCGCACTCCCCGATATTTCTTCTGATGTCCCAGCAGGGAACTGACCAGAAACGGGATCAGCTTTAACTTTCCGCTGTGATGGACCACGCACAACGTCAGCTTTCCGTCGCAGGGGTCCGCCCCAGGGGCAAATTTAAACCCGCCTCCCTCATAGGCATGGATGTGTGCGGATATAAAATAGATGTGGTTCAGCTCCACTCTCTGAGTCCCGTCCAGCAAAAGATACCCCTTCACAGGATAACACAAGATCAACTGCCGGATCCCAATGACCCAATATCCTAGTTTTCCCGCGTGAAATCTGTTTAATGTCTGTTTTATCCTGGAACAGGCCAGATTATGGCACACCGCGCCGTCCATCCCGATCCCGGCGCTTATCATAAATCTTCTGTGCTCCATCTTCTCCCCATAGGAGATAACCCCGTAGTCCAGAAGCTGATAATACTTGGGATTCAGGATCTTTCTCAAACATCTGGACGGCCGCCCGGGCAGCTTCAAGCTTCTGGCCAGGTCATTGCCAGCCCCCGCGGGTATATACCCCAGCGTCACCGGCCCACAAAACGCCAGCCCGTCCAGCACTTCATTCATAGTACCATCGCCGCCTACAGCCACGATCACCCTGGGTTCCTTACACCCTTCCGTCAGCCTGGCCGCAAAGGCCATGGCGTCCAGAGGCTTCTCCGTCACAAACGCCTCATAGGGAATCTCCAAATGATTCAGCTGTCGTTCTACGCGCTTCCAGATCTTATTGCTTCGGCCGCCGCTGGCATTTGGATTTACAATAAAGTGGTACATGACAGCCTCCTCTCTCTCATTATCCTACAGTATATCATACTTTAAACAAAAAAGAAATTATACCTAAAAAAACCCGAAAAAAATAGTTTCAAAAAAATGTCAAAAAAGTGTTGACAATTGGCACAATATCATTTATACTAACAAAGCAGTCGCAAGTACGGCGGATGCAGATAAGGTAAGCGGGGTCTTAGCTCAGCTGGGAGAGCATCTGCCTTACAAGCAGAGGGTCATAGGTTCGAGCCCTATAGGCCCCATACCGAAAATATTATATGGCGGAATAGCTCAGTTGGCTAGAGCATACGGTTCATACCCGTAGTGTCGAGAGTTCAAATCTCCCTTCCGCTACTAAAAATGAACATCTGTCAAGTTGACAGATGTTTTTTTGTGTGCTTATTTAGTTTAATTGAGTGTTTTTATAGATTTTTCTCTTACTCTTTGTTTAATTGTGTGCATTCTGTATACAACTCTTCCGCCCCTATTCCTCTTATATTTCCGATTTTGGCTTTTGTTACATGGCTTTGCTGTTTGCAGCTCTTCTTGCATTCGCTCACACTTCGCTTTCATTGCTTTCGTTTTTAGGGGTAGATTTTTAGGTTTTGTGGGGGTGCTGCTGGTGCCATATGAGGAAAGAATGGATACAAAAAGTTTAAAGGAATTGGTAAGCACGATTAACAGGCAGGAGGTTCCGGAAAGCGACGTATTATCAGATAATGTTTATATGTATAAAAGAAAAAGTAATAGCGTGACATTAGGGGCTGTTGCACTAAAATCAGTTTTCAGCCGTATCTATGTTGCATCAAAGATTTACAAAATCTTAGTGCAACAGCCCCATCCTATCTATTCATATTCAGACAAATTCTTATTCCTACTCATCCACACTATAATTAGGCGCTTCCTTGGTAATATGGATATCATGAGGATGGCTTTCCTTTAAGGAAGCCGCGGAGATCTTCACAAACTTCCCGGTCTCCTGCAGCGTCGCGATATCTTTTGCCCCGCAGTACCCCATACCGGAGCGCAAACCGCCCAGCATCTGGAACACCGTATCCTCCACCATGCCCTTGTAAGCCACCCGGCCCTCCAC
>CAJUPQ010000029.1 GCA_910588505.1 uncultured Hungatella sp.
CGGAAGCCCGCCCTATGCGGGCAAGGCCCATGGAACCCCAAGAACCGGAAGCCCGTCCTATGCGGGCAAGGCCCATGGAACCCCAAGAACCGGAAGCCCGTCCCATGCGGGCAAGGCCCATGAAATCTCAAGAGCCGGAAGATGATTTGATCGCTCCACAGCCACAGGAAAGGCGTCCTACGCGCCCGATAAGGCCCCAAAATCAAGAGGCCAGGCCTGCCAGAGAAAAAGTACAGGAAGGACGTCCAATGGCCTCTCCTGAGCGTCCTACGCCGATAGGAAATACAACAGCGCCTGCTGTGGGGAGAGGTGTTGCGATTGACAGGGATTTTCTCCGGATTGTCCATGATGTTCGCAACATGTCGGAGCAGGAATTGGAAAGAAAACTGATAGAAGGTTTCCCAAAACTTGAAAACCGCTACAAAATGGTTATTTGTGACCAGATGCGCCGCTATGGGTATTGGGGGAAGCTGGAACCGGAACGCAGTGAATATGAAGCGCTGCGCCGCAGGGCTCAGGAGCTTAGCCAGCATATGGATGAATATTCCTGGCTTTATGGGAAATTAGGGGACTACCGGTCCCGGAAAACCCTGCTGGCTATTTTAGATAACTGGTATTCCTACAATTTCAAAACCTTGGCCAACATGAAAGAAAAAATGTTCCCGACTTATCTGGATGCTGACTTGCTTCGCTGTACAGAGGAAGAAGTTTTTGTAGACTTAGGCGCTGGAATTGGAGATGTTACAAAAGCTTTTGCAGAATATGCCGGACATTGGAAGAAAATTTATTGCTATGAACCCAATCCGGGAAGCTTTTCTGCCCTGCGCAACCGCACAAAAGAATTGGGGCTTTTAGCACTCCGTCAATGTGCTGTTGGGGATAAAACAGGAAATGCTTTATTACAAGTTCCAAATGATGACCCGCTTTTGTCAAAAATAGATGACAATGGTATAGAAACAGATATGGTTCAAATTGATGAAGATATTGAAGAACCTGTCAGCATCATCAAAATGTGTTTGGAAGGCAGTGAACAGGCTGCGATCCGGGGCTGTTCCAACCATATCCACCAAGACCATCCCAAACTGATCCTTCGGGCGGATCATGGCGACAGCGATTTATGGCAGCTTCCACGGATGATAGAACGGCTTGATAAAAAATACCGCTTTTATTTACGGCATTATGGAGGCAATCTGGCTCCTATGGAATATATCCTTTATGCTGTCTGAATTACAGCCCGCTGAGACCGGCGGGCTGTTTTTATGGCTGTGCATGAATTTTTGTAAATTAAAGCACTGTTTTTATATAGCACTTGCCAATATTTTTTAAAAAATGGGGGATCTCTATGCTGAAACAACATCGGTTCCTGATACCTGTGATCCTTTTGATTGTCATTTTCTTTTCTTTCCTGCTTGGCTGGTGGCTTTCCCTGCCAAGAGGGGACGAGCTGCCCGCATCCATACGGATCGAGCCTTCCGAACGGGAGGAAAGCGGTGTTACAACCGGCTCCGCATTCTTGCTGACATCAGGATTTTCTCTCAAAGAAGATGCGCTCCGGTCTATTTTGGAGTTGGAACCCGCTTTGAACTATACCTTATCCGGCGGCGGGAAAGAATGGATTTTACAGCCGGTGATGCCCCTTCGTGAAAATATGGTCTATACCTTCCGAGTGAAAAATAATTCTGGAACCCCGGTTCAATCCTTCGCTTTCCAGACCAGAAGCGATTTATTAGTCAATGATGTATTTCCCAGAGATTCTGCCTATGTGGATATTGATACAGGCATTGAAATGCGTTTTAACCGGCCCGGTGTTGATATTTCAAAAGGATTCCAAATTCTTCCGCCTGTTTCCGGACGCTTTGAATCCCAGGATTATACCTGCCGGTTCATTCCGGATGTCCCTTTGGAGCATAACAGCATTTACCGGATTACATTGAGCAACTTATCTTCCACAGACGGTGCTGTCCTACAAACACCATTTACTTTTTCTTTCCAGACTTCGGAGGAAGAAGGCGCGGAAAGCTGGGATGACCTTTCGCTGGAACAGGCTTCCGCATCCTTTATCCCGGGGGATGAAATGCGCATACGCCTTTACGGAGGCGACCAGCAGGCAAAAGCTTCTTATACCATGACGCTGCATAAATACCCCGGCATCAATGCCTATGCCAATGCTTTACGGGAACGGGACAAATTTTACCAGGAGCAGTATGGTGTAAAAACGGTATACCATCTTTCTACGGATGGCCTGGATGAAGTGATGAATACAGAAGGACAGCTCATGGAAAATAATGGGGATTTATATGCCCCTTTGCCAGACAATCTTTCTGAAGGCTATTATATATTTACCTTGTCCGGAGAAGTTGCCGGAAAAGAACAATTTGCCCAGCAGATGATTCAAGTGGTCAATTTAGGGCTTTATATGCAGTCTGTGGGCGGAGATACCTTATTCTGGATGGGAGATCCCATCTCACAAGGCCCTGTCAAGGATGCGGTTGTAGAATTGGAAACTCTGTCCGGTGAAAAAATTTCCGGCAAAGCCAATGAAAATGGAGTTGCTTCTTTCAGCAATGGAGAAAGCAAAAATAGTTATGTGACAATTCTCCGTGACGGAACCCCGGTATGGTTTTCCGGCTCTAACCTCTCGGTTCCCCAGGAAGAACGGCCCTTGTCCTGGGACTACTATTCAGCCATTTATACGGACAGGGAAATTTACCTGCCCGGGGACCCCATCCATTTCTGGGGCGTTGTAAAGCCCCGAAATCATGCGCCGATGCCGGATTCCGTTTGGGTGAGCCTGGCTACTATGTGGCCCTCCAGTACACTTTCCGGAATGGAAGTGCAGGTAAAAGATGGTATATTCTCCGGCGTTTTGAATCCCGGTTCTTTGCGTACGGACCATTATCAGTTAAAAGTTGGGAATGGGGCTGATGGTGCTTATATAGAAAGCTCTCTTACCATCAGCGAATATACAAAGCCTGCTTATCAAATTTCCCTGTCTACGGATAAGGACTTTTATTACTACGGCGAAACGATTACTTTCTATGTTTCTGCAAAATATTATGACGGTACCCCTGCCGCTGGCGTAAAACTGACGGCAGACAGCTTTGAAGCAAATTTGAATGATTATCCCATTACTTTGGATCAGTCCGGAAAAGCTGAATTTAAAGCCGTTTTGAACCCGTCCCACCAGCAGGAGCCGGGACAGGTGGCTTCCTGGACACCAAATACCGTTTTCTGGTCTGTCAACAGTGCCGACGGGCAGCCTGTTAATTTATACCAGTCAGATACGTTCTTTGCTTTGCCTTCTAAAATCGCAGCCGAAATGACCTATGAAGGGGATGGACGTATTTCCATCCAAACCGCCGTTTTGGATGACACGAAATTAAAAGCCGCAGAAAAAGCCTGGATTATGGGTGAAAGCCAGTTCCAGCAGCTGCAAGGCGTTCCTGCTGATATTCCCATGACTTTGGTGGTTCATAAAGTCGTTTTCCACCAGATCCAGACCGGAAGCTGGTATGACTATGTCAATAAACGGAATGTGCCGGTTTATAAAAACCAGAGAGAAGAAACAGTTGAACGGAATATACAGGTATCTTCTGTTACAGGAAAAGCAGAAGTTACAGATTTGCCGTTTTCTGATTCCAGCGGAACCATTTACTGGTATGAACTGCGGTTTGCTGGAGGCGTTTATGGGGACGTTTGTGAAACAATAACCCCTGTTTCACCTTATCGCGATCCGGACTGGAAACAATACCAGTTTTTGAAAGATCCTTGGGGTATTGAGATCGCTCCTGGGGATTCTATGGAGATTGGCGTTTGGGAAAATGAACAAAAAATAGAAAATCCTTTGTTCCTCTATACCGTTGTACAAGATAAAATTTTAAATACCCAGGTATCCCAAGGGGATTCCACTTTTTCCATGGAAGAAAAACATTTACCCAATATCTGGCTGGCTGGTGCCTATTTTGACGGACATTCTATGCATGAAATCCAAAGTACCTGTGTGAAATATGATTACACGGACCGTACTTTGCAGGTAACTGCCGAACCGGATAAAACAGAATACCGGCCTGGCGAAACAATGAATGTAAAAATTTCCATAGCGGATCAAGACGGAAACCCGGTAAGCGGAAAAGCTGCTGTTGGTATCGTGGATGAATCTATTTTTGATTTGTCTTTCCAGGAAATTGATCTGGCTGGCCAGATTTATACGAACATTTATTATCCCAATATTATCCAAAGCATAGCAGCGGGCAATGGCGGGTTAAGCGATATTGACGTTCAGGACGACGCTTCCGCTGCTGGCGGAATGAACAACAGCATGAAAGAGGCTGCTTCCGCGGACAGATCCCCCATGAATACGGGCGGCGGCGGAATGGAGCTGGGCGCCAGTATCCGATCCCTGTTTTTGGATACGGCAGATTTCCAGACACTGGATGTTTCTGCGGCTGGTTCGGAGGTTTCCATCCAGTTGCCCGATAATGTAACTTCCTGGAGGATTACTGCGGCAGCAGTCACACCGGATTTAAAAGCCGGAAATGCAGTTTCTAACGCGGCTGCAACAATGCCATTTTATTTACAAACAATCCTGACAGAATCTTACTTGACCGGAGATGATATTGCTGTTTCCGCTTTGGCAGTCGGTACCGCTTTGGAACAGGGGAATGTCCGTTATACAGCTCAGTTATCAGGCGGAACCTTGGAAGAAACCCAAAAAGAACAGGAAACCCTTGTAGGAAACCGTGCTGTTTTTAACTTTGGAAAATTGCCGGCCGGAGCTTATCAGGTTACTTTATCGGCTCAGTATGGGGAATATCAGGACGCTGTAACCCTGCCGCTTTCCGTCACCGATACCGGATTACTTCTCCCATCCATTGAAACGGTTGAACTGTCAGCCCTTTCCGAAGTGAAAAGCGCGGCCTGGCCTGTGGAAATCATTGTAGCAGACAATGACGCCAAGCCGGTATTTGACGCATTATCCTGGCTGACGTCCCGTCATGGCCGCCGGACAGAGAATATTGTCGGATCTGTCAGGGGACTGGAACTTTATAACGAGCTGCGGCCTGAAGATCAGAGGGAGCCTGTTATTCGGGATAACCGTTTGGATTCCATCCAGGGCGATAACGGCGGTGTACGCATTTTGCCGGAATCCCAGGAAGACGCTGCCCTTACAGCACAAATCCTGATGGCTGCTCCGGAACTGATTCATCAGGGAAAAGCCATTAGCTTCCTCCATGATGTTTTGAAAAACCCTGCCGCACCCCAGGACGACCGCATTATGGCCTATGTTGGTCTGGCTGCGGCCAAAGAACCTGTTTTATTGGATTTGCGGCGGCTGTATGAGCAGGACGGAGCCGATATGAAGCCTTACCTGCGTTTATACACAGGAGCAGCTTTTGCCTGGCTGGGGGATTTTGAACGGGCCAACGAAATTTATGAATCTGTAAAAATCCTTCATTCCAACAGCGAAGCCCATGTAGATGACTCTGACGTTCGCGCTACTGCTGCGGCCCTTTTGCTGGCTTCAGACACCGGGAAAATGGAAGATGCGGCAGAATTTGCCCGGTATTTAACCGGAGGAAGCTGGGAAAGCGGCAAAGAAGGCTCCCTGCCGAATTTGGAACTGCTGGCATATGCCAAAAAAGCTTTTCCGAAAGAAACAAACGGTTCCCTGACCTATGAAGAAAATGGAAAAACGAAAGAAGTTGAGCTGAAAGACGGTGCTGCTTTCTTAACGCTGGATGAAAAAACCTTGCGTAATGGAAAATTCCGTTCCCAGTCTGGAAAATTGTCAGCGGCTGTAAAAGGCTTCCGTATGGGCTCCGGAGATGCTGTTGGGGATTTTGCATCTATTTCAAAGTCTTATGAGCCTCTATCCGGAAGTCTGACCCCTGGAAGCCAGGTTCAGGTAACGGTTACGGTCAAATTTAATGAAAATTCTCCTTACGGAACCTACACCTTGACAGACAGTATTCCTTCCGGCCTTCGCTGGCTTGGCGGAAGCCATATCGTTGCCCCGCAAAATGGTTCCATGTGGGTTTCCTTTGCCCAGGATGGACAGCGGATCACCGGAACGGTCCACCGTCCGGCACCCAATGGCCCGGATTTGCCGGTTCCGGTCCCCAGGGTGGAAAGCGCCTATGTCCGTTTCCTTCCGGCTCATGTAGAACCTGCGGAAAGTGATGATATAACGGATGAGTCAGAAGCTTCTTCCAGCGTATCCAAAACACCTCCTGACGTATCAGGAAATGCAGAAGGGAATTTGGAGCCGGACCCTGGTGAAATGACAGAAGAACCTCAGGAAAATGAAATTGTCCAAGAAGATGACACGGTAGAAGATGAAATTTATAATCCGGTTGATTTATCCGGTCATTTGAACCGTTACCAGCCCAATGATCCATCTGCACAGGAGCAGGAAGATCCCAACACCCTTGTATTTACCTACTACCTTAGCGCTGCACTTCCCGGCAGCTTCATCACAGAAAGCACATGGCTTTCCTGGGAAAATGACACGGTAAAAAGCGACCGTGGAACAATCAGCATTTCAGAATAACAAGCTGCAAATCAAGGCAGAGCGGTTATATTCAATTTTAAGGCCACTGACAGCCTCATAAACGTGGCTTTGACTTCGAACCGTAAAATTACACGTCAAAAATAAAAACGCGAAATAGGGCTAATTTTGCGGGTTTCAGAGCGTATTGAAAAAAGGCCTCCTGTTGATAACACAGGAGGCCTTTTTTGCGGTTATAAATTATCCTGAAATTCATGGGGGACTTGTTCCAGGCTTAAAGCCTGATCTCTGCGGTTATGTTTGGGAGGACGTGGATTTTTTCCTTTTTCCATTTTTCTCCGGTTCCGGTCCTGTTTGTCAAAAATCAGATACACAGTAGGGACCAGAATTAAAGTAAGCAAGGTGGAAATGGACAGCCCCCCAATCACAACGACAGCCATAGACTGCATCATTTCAACCTTTCCTCCAATGCCGGCGGCCATAGGAATCAAAGATAAAATTGTTGTTAATGTGGTCATCAGGATAGGGCGCAGACGGCTTTTCCCGGATGCAATCAAAGCATCCATAGGGGACATTCCCTGGGTTTTGCGCAGATAAGACGTATAATCGATCAATACGATGGCATTGTTTACTACAATCCCTACCAGCATAATCAGCCCGATTAAACTGGTCATGGAAATTGACATGCCGGTAACAGATAATGCCAGAAAAGCGCCTGTCATCGAAAACGGGACGGACAGCATCACCACTAAGGAAAAACGGCAGGATTCAAACTGGAAAGCCATTACAACAAAAACCAGGAAAATAGAAGTGGCTAAAGCATTACCAATGGCTCCAAATTCTGATTCCATCCGGCGCATGTTGCTCCCTTGGGAAACCGTGATCCCATCTAAATTCATTCCCTGGGCCTGGGCAATCAACTGTTGCGAAAGCTGGCTTGCAGAAACGCCGGACGCCGTTTGCCCTGTAACAGTGACAACATAATCTCCATCGATCCGTTGGATTTGGGATGGCTGGTTGGAATAAACCACTTGCGCCACGTCCGTCAAAGGCACTTCATTCTGTCCCACGGTCAGCATTAAACCGGAAAGATCGCTGATATCGTGAAACCGTTCCGGCGGATATTCGATTTTGATATCATATTCCGCATCCGCAGTCTGCAAAGAATCTGCATTCATGCCGGATAAAATATTCCTGACTTGGCTTACCACTGCGGAGGGTGTTAATCCCAAAGCGGCCGCTTGTACATGGTCTACTTTTAGGACCGCTTCCGGAGATCCGCTGCTTAAACTGCTGGTGGCTGAAGCAATTCCTTCGGTGGATGCCACTAAACTCCGTATTTGTTCAGCGGATTCCTTCAGGATGTCATAATTTTCACCGGTTAAACGAATTTCTACTTCATTGTTTCCGCCGAATGACATCCCACCGCGCTCTGAAACAGAAATGGAACAGTTCTCGATGTCAATGGTTTCTTTGCGGAGCATGGATACAAAATCTTGTGTTGTTCCCTGATAACTGTCATTCAAGTAAACAGACATACTGGCGCTTCCGCCGCCCCGGCTGGAAAGGGAATAGCTTTCCACTTCTTCATGGGATGAAACTACCTGTTCGATTTGCGTCATAATTTCATTGGTTTTGTCAATGGACAGCCCTGTTTTTGTTTCTACTGAAATATTGATCTGGCCTTGGTCCATGTTTGGCATCAGTTCCTGCTCCAAAGTCGTGTAAAGATAAACAGTGCATCCTAAAACACACAATGCAATGAAAATCACAATGATTTTATGAGTCAATGCAGCTTTCAGCAATTTTCCATAGCCGTTTTCTAACCGGCGCAAAGCACGGTTTACTTTAGAATTTTTCTTTTCTACTGGAGCAAGCTGCACAAAAAGCATAGGAACCATGGTCAATGCAGAAATTAAAGAGGCCAGCATGGAAAATACAATGGTAAATCCAACTTGTTTAAAAAGCTGCCCAGCCATGCCATCCATTAAGGCAATGGGCAGAAATACAACGATTGTTGTAACAGTAGATGCAACAACAGAAGCCGAAACCAGTTTTGCCCCTTCAATGGCACTGTCTGCATAAGTGCGTATTTCAGTCCGGTTTGTAAAGCAGCTTTCCAGCACAACTATGGAATTGTCTACCATCATGCCGATTCCAACAACCAGGCCGCCTAAACTCATTAAGTTGATTGTCATGCCAAAGACACTCATTAAGACCAAAGCCGCAAATACAGATAAAGGCATGGAAACCGCTACAATCATTGCGGCCCGCCAGTCCCCTAAAAATAGCAGCAGCACAAACATGGAAATTGCTAATCCCTGTAACAGGGAAGAAACAACATTCATGATATTTTCGTAAATCTGCTCGCCGCTGTTATTGGAAACCGTAATTGCAATCCCTAGTCCTGAAGCATTTAATTTTTCTACTTTTTCCGCAATTTCATTACATACCTCAATGGTATTTGCACTTTGATTTTTTGAAATGGAAATATTGATATTATCCATGCCATTGTAACGGCTGATGGAATTTTGTTCTTCTTCCACTAAAGAAACTGCCGCTATATCCGACAAATGGATAATATCTCCGGAAGAAAGTGAAATTGAAATATCTTCCAGGCTTTTTGGTGTAGAATAGCTTTCACTTGCTGTTAAAGAAAGGCTGACCTCACCCCGGTTGATATCTCCAATGGTAGATGTGAAATCCGCGGACATAACAGCGTTGGCAATATCGGACATGGAAAGCTTATATTGCTTCATGTTTTCCTCGTTCAAAAGGATTTGTACATATTTCCGGCTGCCGCCCATGGTTTCTACACTGGCAACGCCATTGATTTTTTCTAATTCCGGTACAATGGTTTCGTCAATATAGCTCATCAGCTTGTCGCTGCCTTCCCCCTGAATGGAAAGCTCCATGATGGTGGAAGAATCCATAGACATTTCCATTACGACAGGATCATCTGCGGAATCCGGCAGCCGGACCCGTTGTAAAGCTTCTTCGATGTCTTCCCGCTTTTCGCTGGTATCTACGGAATAATCAAATTCCAGCATTGTCATGGAACTTCCTTCTGAAGAACGGGAAGTCATAGAATCTACATCACTGATTTGAGAAAGGGCACTCTCAATAACATCTGTCACCAACTGATCCACTTCTTCCGGGGATGCGTCAGAGTAAGAAGTACGGACCATTAAAACAGGCATATTCATTTCCGGAGTCGATTCCATTTTCATGGAAAATACAGAAGAAATCCCGAATACAATCAGGGAAAGAACGCACATACAAAGACCAACCGGTCTTTTGACAGAAAATGAAGAAAGATTCATATATTTTGATTCCCCCAAAATCTAAAAAAATCTAAAAAAATACCGGGGAAGGCCCCCGGCATAAAGGCCAGCCCTATAAAGGCACGGCTTTAATTCTTTTTATTGAGCAGTCCGCTTCCGGATGAGGATTTTTCAATAATAGATTTTGCTATGGCATTGGATGCGGCGTTGCTGTTGCCTACATAAGCAGGGGAAAGATCTTTTGTTTTTGGTTCTTCCGGATAAGTCGGTTCTTCTGGCAGTTCTATGCCAAAATCCGGATCTTCTTCCTCCTCCATACTGTCATAAAGGATTTCAGAACGTTCTTCTTCAGATTCTTCCTGCAAGCTTTTATCTTCCAGTTCCTTTTCAGAATTTTTTATTTTGGTTTCTTTTGCTGGTTCTGATTTCGGATTGCTGGCGGCAGAAGCAGCAGGTTTTATACCAGGTGCGGAAGCTGCTGATTCGACAAGCTGCTGCATTCCTTCCGCCAATAACACATCCACATTGTCTGCTAAATCCGGATGCCAGGTTGTAATAATCAGGCTGGAAGAAGTGATTCCATCTTCTACAACAATTTCTGTTTCATTGGACATGCCTGTTTTTAAGTCGGCACGGTGGGCTTTTCCATCCGAATAAACAAAAACATAAGGCTGGTCCCCGTCGTAATAAACGTGGTCAATGGGGACCATAAGGGAATTTTCTGCTTTTGCTGTGGTAGCGGCAACTTTAACAGAAACGCCGGGAAGCAAATTGCAGCCTTCTTCTAAGTCTGCTTTGATGGGGAACAGCCCGGAGGAAGCATCTGCTTCTGTTTCAATTTCCGTGATTGTGGCCTGATAAGTTTCACTGCCTCTGGAAACGGTAATGTTATCCCCAATGTTTAAAGCTGCGGCCCCGTCAGAAGAAGCATTAAACGTAAGCTGAACACTGTCATCATTTTTTATGACAAAAGCTGCTGTGTTGGAATTGGCCATTCCATAAGGTTCCACATTGCAGGCCGTAATTTTTCCGCTGACCGGAGTAAAAACTTTTGTCTTGTCTAAATCCCTTTGTGCTGATTCCAAAGAAAGCAGGGAAGATTCTAAAGAAAGCTTGGAAGATTTTAATTGTGCTTCTGTAACAGCTTTCTGTTCCTGATAAGCATCTCCTGTGGCTAGTTCCATTTCCTGCTGTGCTTTTACCAAATCTTTATAAGCATTGTTTTTTGAAGTTGCAACAGAACTTTTGTAATCATCATAATCGTCTAATGCTTCTGAATATTGTTCTGCGTAATTGTTATAATCACTTCGTGCTTTTAAATATTCTTCATATTTGGCTTCTAAATCTTCCTGGCTGGCAGATCCCTTCATATGGTTGTATTCATCCAGCAATTCATCCATTGCAGTTTCCGCTTTATCTTTGCGTTCCATCAGGGAATCTATATTGTCATCTTCACTGTCAATTTCAGATTTATAATTTAAACGGGCTTGCCGGTAGCTTTGTTCTGCTTTTTCCAGACTGTTTTCTGCATTCAGGATTTTTGAAGTATAATCACTGCCTAATGTTTTATTGGCACTGGCAATAGAGCTTTCATAGCTGGCTACACTGCTGGCATAGGAGGCTTCAGCCCGTTCCAGTGCAAATTGCAGATCACTGGTATCCAGTTCCATGAGAAGATCTCCGGCTTTTATGTAATCGCCTTCATCATAATGCAGCTTTACAATTTTCCCATTGGTTTCCGGATAAATGGAAATCGTATCTGCTGCTTCTATTTTTCCGATAAATTCTGTCTGGCGCTCCATTTTTCCAATTGTCGGGTTTTCTAATTTGACTGTGATGATGCTGGCAGATTTCTCTGCCATCTGCATATTTCCGCCGCCAGGTCCCCCAGGGCCGCCGCCCATTCCGGCCGCCATGACCACAGTTGTTATGGCAATTGCAGCTACGCCTATCAGGATTGACCCAGCCGCAGTTTTTCTTTGTTTTTCATTCCATTCCATAAGGCTCCGCCTTTCCCATAGCTTGTATGTTTTGGGTATTGAGCCCATTTTATGAGGGAATTGTGTTGGAGCTGAAATAATTTTATGAATGAATTGAGAATAACATTGGCTCAGGAAAAAACAAGGTAGATTTTCTATTAAAAACAAAGTTTTTATCTTAGGAAAATTGAGTTATAAAAATTGCTTTAAGCCTGTTTTTTTCCACCGGTGTTGAAAAAATTTTTCCTATCTATCTATTTATTATTATTTATATTATTTATTATTATAATAAGGTATAGGCTGTTGATAAGTGACTTTTATAACATGGATAAGTGACTTTTATAACATTTAAAGGTGACTTTTATTCTATGTGGAAAATTTGGTAAAGTGACCTTTATAACATAAAAACAGCAAAAAAGGCCATTTTTAAATAAAGGGTGGTTGAAAATATTGACTGGTCACTTTTTTTCTGTTACTATGATTTTAGGGCTTTTTGATAGTGAAAATTGAGGGGAGGAGAGCCGTAAAATGCAGGATGAAAACAGGACGATCGAAGAGAAAAGAATATACAAAGTTGTAAAAAGTAACCAGCTTATACAAAATCTGAGAAATAAAACAGGGCATTTATCTTTACAGGAGCAAAGACTAATTTTATATCTTATTTCTCAAGTTAAACCGAGTGATACAGAATTTGCAAGGTTTGACTTAAGCTGTCAGGAGTTTTGTAAAATTTGTGGAATTACATGCACTGGAAAAAATTATGATTACATAAAACAGACCATCCAAAAATTGGCCGATCGTTCTTTTTGGATAGAAACCGGAGAAAAAGGGGAATCCCAGAATCTGGTTAGATGGATTTCAGATGCGGAAGTAACACAGCGTGGTCATGTGTCAATACAGATTCATCCGAAATTGCAGCCTTTTTTGTTACATCTGAAAGAATTTTATACCAGTTATCTTTTAGAATATATATTGCCTATGAAATCTCGGTATAGTGTGCTTTTGTATGAATTATTGAGAAGCTACGCAAATATACAAATTCATACTTTCGATGTAGAAGAATTAAAAGTGTTTCTTGGCGCAGAAAAATATGAAAGATGGGCTGATTTTCAAAGAAAAGTATTGGATATTGCAATGCGGGAGATTAACGATTTAAGCGATTTGGAAGTTGATTATCAAATTATAAAAGAAAGCCGCAGATTTGCAAAATTACGTTTCCGGATTCGTATTTTAGAACCAATCGAATTAAAAGATCGCGGCATTTTACGAAAACAAATATTAGATAATTAAAAAAAGATCGTTTTAAGGGCTGAAAAACTCTTAAAACGATCTTTTTTATAAAATAACCCGTAAAGCTAAATGGAGATTTTCAATTTCTACTTTTTCAGGTGCACCGCCAAACTCCCCATCCAAAGTCCATGGTGTTTCATTTTCACAGGATACAGTGAGATTTGAGGTGCGGAAACCCGTTATCAAAGGGGAAGAATAATCATGAAGCAATACAGCGTTGATTACTTGCTGCATTTCCGTTAAAGAATCCGGTTTCTGGATCAAAATAACTTCAAACATACCATCATTCATTGAAATTTGAGCGTCATCTAATAATTTCAGGCCGCCAACGGAAGAAGAATTGCTGATCATTCCAAATAAATAATCCCCCTGACAGGTTCCGCTGTCGTATTCGATAGAAGCCTGATAGCTTTTTAAGCTGGTCAGGCGTTTTAATCCTTCCAATACATATGCTGTTCTTCCAAATACATTTTTAGATTGCTGGGGAGTCTGGTAAGAAACCTCTGTAAACGCGCCAAAAGCGGCTACATAGGTAAAATATTGCTCGCCAAACCGGCCAATATCCACATCAACAGGGGAACCGGATAAAACAGCTTGAGCAGCTCCTTCTAAATCTTTGGAAATTCCAAGGCTGGAAGCAAAATCATTGACTGTTCCAGCAGGAAGATACCCCAAAGGAGGCCGCGGGTCTAATTTCATTAAGCCTGTTACGGTTTCATTTAAAGTTCCATCTCCACCGCAACAAACCACAAGATCTACACCATTCGCCCGGCGTTGGATAATTTCAGGGATTTCCCCGGCACGTGAAGTAGGGGAAACCAAAACATCATATCCAGCAGAGCTGAAAAGCTGTAAAATCCGGACTGCTTTCGAACGGATTTCACCTTTTCCGGCGTTTGGATTTAAAATAAAAAGCAAATTTTTGTAATTCATAGAAAAAGCCTCCTAAAAATGAAGCCGTTTTTTTACTTCCTCCACCATAGCCGTGCCTTGGAAAGCCCATAAAGCCCCTAATGATAAGATACTTCCTGCGGCACATAAAATGGAAGGGTAACGAACCTGAACCCAGTCTAAAAGTAAAAAAATAAGCGGGATTACCCCAAACAGGCTGTCAATAATCAAATAAACCATATATTCTGTTAAACGCCGGCCCATAGCCTTGGAAATAATGGCGACAGCAGCCATTGCCGTGATACATAAAGCTGGAATGACATAATCAACAGACCAGTGTTTCCAGCCGGTGCAGGCGTCCCAGGCCACAGAAAGCAGGGAAATCCATACAACAAGCCATAAAATATTCTTAGGAATATTATGTCTTCGGTATAAAGCATTCCCCAAACAGAACCACATACAAAGGACTGCACCGGCTACATACCAGGGGTAGCTATGGGATTCCGGCAAAAGGGCATCTACCGTCAAACAGATAACAACAACAGCAAAGGAAACAAAAAGAAAGCTGTGCAGAATCAGTTTCTGTATTTTCCAGGCTTTAGGAGATACATTGGGAAATAAGGAAGAATCTGGATCAGGTTCCCCGTAAAGAGGATTCTGGCACAATGGACAGCGCTTCCTGTCGCCACTCACATGTATTTTACAGTATTTGCAGAACAAAAGCCCTTCCATCTCCTTTGTTTTGTAGTTTTTAATCATTTGAAGAAATTACGATATCCGGGTCTAAAGCTGCAAAAGAACGGAAAAAGCCTTTTTGAATATCGCCTCCAACAAAAGGCGCTGTAAGACTTAATACAAGCCGATCCTGATAGCTGCATGCACAAAGCTGGATATGATCCGTACTCATAAATACATCAAAGCTATGGATATAAGGCGCCAGCTTTTCCGGCATGGTAATTCGTCCCAGATTGGAGATTCCTCCGGAAGTCATCCGGCGGGAATACTGGTTTGCAATGGATAACCCAATATCTTTAATAGGCAAAGGCAAAATCCGGATAAAAGACCGGTGCTCTAAAGCAGACATACGGTTCATTCTTTGAGCCATTTTTTCCTGGGTTAATTCCCGTTCAAAACAGCTTTGCACCGATTGCAGAACGGCTTCTTCTGGATCATTCCCGCTGGTAAAGCGATGGGAAACATGAAAAACAGCAAAAAAATTTCTTGCGGATTCCGAAGCAAAAAAATTGCGCAGGTTTACAGGCACTGTTAAAGTAACCGGCTTGCGAAGCTCCCGGACAGGCAGTACACCGGCAATCGCCCGCAAAAGCTGTACGCAAAGATAAGCTGTCATAGAGGAGTGAAGTTCTTTTACCCGCGCTAACACCCGTTTTACATCCATTTCTCCCTCAACGACGCGAATCCCAGGTAATCGTGAACCTTTTACATGAGCGGCCGAAATGGGGCGTTCCTGGGCTTGTGAGGCGGTTTCCTGGTAATATTTAGCGAAGCTGTCAATGCTTTTTTCTGTGGGAGAAGCTCCGTAGTCCAGAATCACTATATCTCCTAATTCCGGATGGCACAGGGTAAGATACCGGGCAACCAAAGTCCGCAGAAATTGAAGGGCACCTGTACCATCAGTCAAAACGTGGCAGACTTCTAAATTGATCCGTTTCCGGTACCAGCTTACATCAAATAAAAGACGGCGTTCCCCACGGGCATACAAAGGGGAACAAGGGGGACGGTCTTCTGGATGGACTTTAGGGGAAAGCCTGGGGGAAGGCTCCAGAAAATACCAAAACAATCCACGCCGTAATACACTATGGTAAATTGGAAAATTCTCAAGGACTTCGTCCAAAGCAATTTGCAGGAAATCAGGATTTACTTCTTCTGTCAGCTGGCAGGCAAAGCGGAAAACCTTCGGATCGCGCCGGCCCATAACAGATGCATATAATTTCGCGGCATTATCCAGCCGGGTCCATTCCGTATTAGAGTTTCTCAAAGAAAATCATCCGTTCAAAGGTTTTTCAGAAACCGATTGATCCGTCCATAAGTCATCCGAACAATCGGAACTCTCGGGGATAATGAAAAATATCCATGCAGGGCATTGGGAACCCGGAAACATTCCACTTGGTTTCCGGCGCGCCGTAATGCTGCGGCATAAGTTTCGCCTTCATCCCGTAATGGGTCATGTTCCGCAGAGAAAAGCAAGGTTGGCGGCTGGCGGGAAAGATCCCTGCAAAGTAAAGGGGCTACATAAGGATTATTTTTTTCCTCCTGGGGGGCGTAATAGGACATATAATCTTGCAGCCGTCTTGCCGTTAATAAATAGTTTTGTCCGTTTTCCCGCAGGGATGGGAAAGGGGAATTTTCTGAATAGTCATTCCATAATGCAGGGTAAAGCAAAATCTGTGCAGTAGGCAAGAAATCTCCTGTATCCCTGGCCCGTAAAGATACGGCAGCACATAGATTCGCGCCGGCGCTGTCCCCGATTAAAACAATATCCTGGCCGCGAATCCCCCATCGGGAAGGATGGGTATAGAAAGATTCCGTCACAGAATAACAGTCGTCCAGCCCGGCAGGAAAAGGATGCTCTGGAGCCAGGCGGTAGTCAACAGAAACCACGCAGCGTCTTGTGATCTGGGCCATAACCTGGCAAACCCGGGCATAGCTTTCCGTTCCTCCGCTTGTCCATCCGCCGCCGTGAAAGAAAAGCAGGACCCCTGAAGGGGCTACATCCTGAGGGAAAAAAAGATGAATTGGGATGCCGTTCCCAGCGGTAAGATTTCTCCAGCGGTTGGGATGGAATATGGCAGGCCGTCCTAAAGCAGCTTTCAGCCTTCGTTCCAAAAGGTAGTGATCCGTAAGCTGGTTTGCTACCTGAGAAGCCGCAGACAGGACAGCAAAAGCAATTTCTTCAAACAGCAAAAAAAAACCTCTTTTCTAAATTTATAGTATAACATAAGAGCAGGGGAATGAACAGGCTGTTGATTTGTATAAAAAATACAAACTTTGCAGTAATCAGGGAGGTTTGCGCCACTGATTGAGTGAAAAGAATTTGAGGAACGACTGCGAGGGGATATGAGATGATGAAAAAGAAACTGCTTACGGTTTTAATTTGTTCATTTGCACTGGCTTTTTGTATTTCCGGGCCTGTTCTTGGGGCAGAAGACCCGCCCCAAGGGGAGGGGTACCACGAAGGGGAAACGGAAGAAGGGAACAAAGAGAATACAGATTCCCCCAATCCCAATCCGGAGGATGAATCCAACAAGGAAACTGAAAATAACCAGGAAAACACAGATACAGACCATAAAACCGATTCCGGTGACAAGCAGGAAGGACAGGACCCAGATCAAAAGCCCGATCCCGACCCGGAACCGGAACAGCCCAAACCGGATGAAAAACCGGAAGGAATTTCAGTTGATCCGCAAACACAAAAAATGATTGTAGATATTTCCCTAATGAAAGTAGTCCAGATCCAAGGGAACAACATCAGTTTTTCCTATTTGGATGGCCGGGACTATAAGGGAAGTACAACTATCCCTGCTGCTGGCTGTATCTTCCGAAAAGCCCCTGGTACAGGGACATCTGTTACTTTTCTTTCCCCATCTGTCCCGATTTTATTGGAAGGGGCAAGCACAGGAACCCCTTACACCTATCAGGTAACAGGAAATTTAGAGAATGTTTCCTCTTTGCAAGTAAATGGAATTTTATGGTTCCCGCAAAGCGCTTCTTTTTCAGGAAATATTACCGCAAGTCGTGTTTCATCAAAAAATAAGCTTACGATAAAAAGCGGAAAAATTTCCCTTGGCGCCTTGGACGCGGCTGAAATTGCGGTAGAAGGCGGCGATTTAACCATACAGGACACTATCCAGACAACAGGCCCCCTTTCTATTACAGGCGGTACGGTATTATGCAAGGGAGCCATCCAGTCAAATGGAGCGATTCAGATTGCTTCTGAGGGATGGTCCGTAACAGCCCGCCAGATTACAGCCGGGGATCAGATTACCCTTTCCAAAAAAACTGGTGTAACAGCAAATGCACTTTCCGGTACGTCTTTAAATCTTACGGAAAACAGTTCTTTTTCCCTTTCCAAGGCAGATTCCGCCTTATATGGACAGGGAGTCCTTTCCGGTGATATATCCATTTCCGGCGGATCAATCCTTTCCGCTGACGGTGATATACAAGCGAGAAATATCACAATTTCATCTGGATCTTTTGTGAACAATCGCTCGTTAAGTGCCTCTGGGACGCTGTCTGTGCCAAATGGAGGCACACTCCAAGGAGGCGGAACCATTCAAACAAAGGACTTTTCTGACGGCGGAATTGTAAAGGCTTCAAACTTCACAGCAACAAACCTAATTCAGATAAAAAGTAACATGGAAGTGACAGGTACAATATCAGCCCCGGCCCTGACAGTGGAAGGAACTTTGAACGCAGGAAAGATCCAATCCAACCAGCTGAAAGCCCCTAAATCCCTGGCGATTCCCAATACAGAATTAGCAATCGGAACAGGCGGAATTGACGTACAAGGGGATTTCAAGGCGTCTGGCGGAAGCTGTTCCGGCCCAGTGACAGCGGCTTCTGTCACTTTCACAAAGCCATTTCAAGGGTCCAGCATCACCACATCCACAGGAGGCGTTACTGCCCAGCAGCTTACTTTAAGCGGAGCACTCCGGTCTAAAGATGGGATCAGTTTAAGCGGCCCATTCCGTGGAAAATCCATAATAGCAGAAAAAGGAAATATTACTACTGGCAGCAGCGGCACCATTGTTCAGGCAGATTCTGTGGAAGCTTTAAAAGGCGCTGTCAATTTAGGCGCGGCCTCTAAAGTAAGCGGCCGGATTTATGGAGAAACTGGTGTTTCTCTCAATGAAAGCAAATGCGGCAGCATTTATGCAGAAGGCCCCGTTACTTTAAAAGGGAAAATCAATACCGGAAATATCACAGCAAAAGCTTTCACCACCAATAGCGAAACTTATGCTGATAAAATAAGCTGCACAACAGGAAGCATATCTGCATCCTCTGTTTTGAACTGTGATTCTTTGACAGCTTCCGGGGCGTTAACAGTACGCGGAAGGATTTCAGCCAAAGGAAAAGTAACAGGGAAACCCATTACCACCCCATCAGGCGGGATTATCCATGCAAGCTCCGTCAGCGGCATGGATAACGGGTATCGAGGAAAACTGACAATCATTACACCTTTTGGTTCCAATAAAACCGTTTATATTGAATTAAAGCTTTCAGGGGATACGGCAAAGGGCTTTGATGTGAAAACAGATAAAAACGGCAAAATCTATTTTGAAAATTTAGCCCCCGGAAATTATACGGTTTATGCCCAAAACGGCTCAAACGGGCGAAAAGATACTGTAAAAGTTCCCTCCAATGGAACAGCAACTTTAGATTTACGCTCCAGCGCCGGAACCAACAGCAGCGGCCAAACCACTGGCGGCAGCAGCTTTTTTGATGAGGACGAATTCTGGGAAGATGTTTCAGACAGCATCCGTTCAGCCAAAAAAGGCGATACTGTCCGGGTCAGCGCTTCTAAAGCAGATACGGTACCCACATGGATTTTGGAAGAGCTGAAAGACCGTCCAATTACGTTAAAATTAACCCATGGCCGGGATTCTGTAACCATCAACGGAAAAAATATGTATAAAATTCCCAGCAACCGGGTTTATTATCTTTTTGAAGATTTGGCCGATCTTTATGAATTCCCACCTGATCACAATGATATAGATGATGAGTTTCCGGTTGTGGACGATGATCCACTATTAGGAGAAAACACCCAAAAGCCAAATTCAAGCAGTTCTTCTGTGGCAACTCCGCCGCCTGCACCTGCGCCATCATTGCCCACAAATCCTGTTACACCGCCTCCGGCAGTGCCAGCCCCAGTTGTCCCGGGAATATCAGGAGGCGTATCCTCCGCAATCGATCCGGATGAAAGCTCAGATTTGGAAGATGATACTTCCAGTGATACAGAAATTTCTGAACCTGAAACTCCGGAAGATCCAGATGATTTAGAAGATCTGGAAAAACCGGAAGATCCTGAAGAACCAGATCAGCCGGTTGAAACGAAAAAATCGGTATCTGCTGTTCCGGTTATGATAGCAATTGGATTACTGATGTTGTCTTTAGGCGGAATTTCAATTGGATATGTTATCTATAAGCGGACACAAGAAAACAAAGACAGCAATGATTTGCCCTGAATGTAACGATTGATGAGATGATAGGAAGGAAAGGAAAAGTACCATGAAAAAGTTTTTGAAACGGCTTTTAGCCTTAACCGCGGCTTTGGCAGCTTTAACAGCCCTGGCAGCGCCTCAAGTTATGGCTGAAACCATCAATCCAGCAAAAGACCTGACATCCTTGTCAGGTGCTCCTATTGACAAAGACGGAAAACAATATGCCTCTGTGGATGCAACTGTAACGCCGGGTCAGACTGTTTATTTCCTTTTGCCAGGGAGTGCAGGCAAAATTTTAGGAAACGACCGGAATATCCGGCTGTCTGTAAGGAAAAACAGAAACAGCAAATATATCAACCGGATTTATTTGACAGAACGGTATTTGCCCCCCAGAACGAATAAAGATGATTATATCGTTCCAAGCGGCATAACAAATAACAACTATTACGCAACCAATGCGGTCAAAGCTTATGCCCGGCATCAATATGTAGCCGTAGAAATTAAAGATTACACAGGCTCCGAAGAAATCCGGCTGGATTTTGACTTGAATTTTACAGTCCGGCGGGATTCCACTACCGGATATGGATTTTCTTACGGCGTGGGCCGGACTGACCGGGTAGCCAACCCCAAAGATCCAAAAGCGGCAATTTGGATGGATAATCCGGCATTTATTGAAAATTCCAAATTTAAGGAAACTGGGGACCGGCTGACATTAAGCGGGCGGATTTATGTAGGCAACAAGCAGACCAATGGATATGATACCAGTGTAACCGTAGGCGGAGCAGGAAAAACCATAAAAATAGCTGCTTCTGACAGCAACTTTGTTTCTTTTGATACAAAATATGATACCATTGCAACCCTGGAATTCACAGGGAGCAGCAATCCGGAAAATTTCATTGCAAGGCTTTCCACAAAATGGACTTCCGGCCTTCTTTCCAAATTCCGCAATACAGATGCCGTAATTTGGCGCTTTACTCCAGCAAATATTGACTGTGACAGCCGGGCAAAATTAACCCTTAGCAATCCTTTTGATGAGGATCAAAATCCAAACCGCGTCTATATTTACACAGTCAATTCCAACGGTGTCCTTCAGGATGTGACCAATAAATTCACCTATGATGAAGACGAAGACGTTTATTATACCCGCACCAGAACCCTTGGGACCTATATTATTTCTGATAAAAAAGTAAACATCAGATAATAGAGAAACACGAAAAAGCCCGCTGAAAGATAATCTTTCAGCGGGCAACTATTTTTTATGGACAAAATGGATTTAAGGCTCTGATTCCTCGCCAATATCCAAGCCGCTGTTTCCTTTGCTGGCAATAATGACTTGCCCTTGAAGCGCGGCGCCTTCATCAATGGCGATAATGGCAGCTTTAATATTGCCTACCACCACAGCATTAGAGCGGACATAGACCTTATGAGAAGCGCTAATATCCCCTTTAACCTTGCCATCCAGGGTTACTTCCTGAGCGGACAAATTTCCAATCATAATGGAATCTTTATCCATAAATGTAAAGCCGGTTGCGTTTACATCTCCCTTTAATTCGCAGTGTTTTAATTCTACATCATTGCCGGACAAGTTTCCTATTACTTTTCCGTCGATCTCTAAATTTCCAGTAGCTGTCAAATTCCCTTTGATTTTTCCCATCATCCGGACATTTCCAGATACGGTTAATTCTCCGGTAATGATAGCACTTTCAGAAATCACAGTGATTTCGCCTTCTGCTTTTGGCTGTTCCGAATCCACATCCGGAATGGAAAAAGACAAAGACGGGGCAAAGGGAGAAGCTTTTGGTTCTGGTTTGACTTCCGGTTCATCATCAAACGCAGGGAATGCAAAAGCACCGCGTCCGCCCATGCCAAAAGCTTCTGAAGGGGCTTTGGGAGCGGGACGGGAAGCTGTCATAGAAGAAACTGGCTGCATGGGAGCCGGCTTTGGAGCTGGCGCTGGTGCAGGTGTTGGAGCCGGAGCAGCCATAGCAGGGGCAGCAACAGGAACCGGTGCTGGCGCCGGTGCAGGTGCTGGGGCTGCAACAGGTTCTTCTGGTTCGGGAGCTTCTTGAGAAAGGTTTTCTCCAGAAAGAGGCTCCTCTTCTTCCATATCATCTGTTTCTGGAAAATATCTCTTATTAAAGTACGATGAATACTTTTTCATAGTCCTGTACCTCCGGGAAAATGTGAACCCTCGGGCCTTGCTGGGGTTCCTTTTCATTTTTTTGTTTTTATCCGATTACGGGGATCGCTGACCCATACGGGCAGCCAGGAAAAGCGCTTCCGCCGGAAAACCGGTACTTGTGCTGTTTCCCGAGCAAAAACCGGAAACTTAAAAAAGGCCCCCCATAATTACATATATCATAACATAATTTATTCAAAGGAGCAATGAGGGTTTTCAGTTTGAATCAAAAAAAAGTCGTTTTTTGTCGTATTTGAATAAGGCAAATTTCTACGATTTCCCTGGATTACATAAAACTCTAATTTAACGAAATTGTAAATATTATCCATTTTAACCCGTATTTTTCCATAAAAAAGCTTTTTCTTGACCGTATCTCTGCTAAATGGTATTGTATAAGGGCTGATTTTTTGCCGGAAAGGAACTTCAATATGAACCCAGAACTTCTTTTTACCCCAGGGGACATCCTGTTGCCCCAAGATACCGATATGCGGAAATGGAGTGTCATTGCATGTGACCAATATACATCCCAGCCGGAATATTGGGATCAATTGGGGGATTATGTGGGGGACGCCCCTAGTACCCTGCATATGGTTTTTCCAGAAGCCTATTTAAACCAGGATGATGGAAAGCGGATTGCTTCCATTAACCATACCATGCAGGATTATTTGAAAAAGGGGCTGTTCCGGTCTTATCCTGACAGTTTCTTCTATGTAGAAAGAACCCTTACAGACGGAAGCATCCGGAAGGGCCTGATTGGGAAATTAGATCTGCTGGAATATGAATACAGCGAGAAAAGCCAGTCTTTAATCCGTCCCACTGAAAAAACAGTGGAAAGCCGTATTCCGCCCCGGGTAAAAATCCGGAAATATGCCCCTTTAGAACTGCCCCATATTATGGTACTGATCGACGATCCCGGAAAATCCGTTATAGAACCTGTTTCTGATGAATCCGGTAATTATGAAACCCTTTATGATTTTGACCTATGGGAAGGCGGCCATATTTGTGGAAAACGGATTCCAAAAGAAAAAAATCAATCCATCTGTGCTGCTTTTGGTTCCCTGTTTTCCCGGCATTGTGCCCAAGGAAACCCGGCAATTCTTGTAGGAGACGGCAATCATTCTCTGGCAACGGCAAAAGCCTGTTTTGAAAAACTGCGCCAGACCCTACCCAAAGAGCAATGGATAAACCATCCTGCCCGATGGGCTTTGGCGGAACTGGTCAATTTACAGGATGATGCTTTAAATTTTGAACCGGTTCATCGGGTCGTATTTGATACAGATCCGAAAGCCTTATTATATGATTTGCAGAATACGTTTCCTGTTGATGGACAAGGCTTCCCTTTACAGTGTATCATCCAGGGCCAGGAACAAACCATTCCAGTTGGATTCCCCGCCGGGATTCTTCCGATAGGGCCTTTACAGAAGTTTTTGGATACCTGGTTAAATACACATACTGGTGTTTTAGATTACATCCATGATGACGGGGCTTTGCGGGATCTGGCTTCCCGGCCCGGTTCCATTGGATTTCTGCTGCCGCCGATGGAAAAGAACGCTTTGCTCCCTACCGTACAGCAGGAAGGCTCTTTGCCCCGGAAAACCTTTTCTATGGGACATTCCTGCGAAAAACGCTATTATTTAGAGGCAAGGAAGATATTGCCTTAGAACCTGTCTGACAGAAAGGAGAACAAAAAATGCTTTTATCCCTGGAAGGCGCTTCCAAAATATTCGCAGACCGCGTTATTTTTCAGCGCACTTCCATTAAAATTGAAGAAGGCGACCGAATTGGCGTGGTAGGCGTCAATGGTGCTGGAAAAACAACTTTGCTCCGGGTTTTAACCGGGGAATTGCCCCTGGAAGAAGGCCAGCGAATGACAAAACGGGGGCTTACTCTAGGGTATCTGCGCCAAAACAGTGGTGTAACCCCTTCCAATACCATTTATGAGGAAATGCGCAGTGCGTATGCCCCTTTATTGGAGGCAAAAGCCCATATGGATTTAATTTCCAAGGAAATGGAAAAATCATCTTCCCAGGAAAACACCCCGTTAGCCGAAGAATATGCAAAATTAGAAGCCTATTTTTCATCTAACGACGGCTATAACATGGATGTGCATATTGAAACAGTCCTGCGCGGGATGGGATTTGGAGAGTGGGACCGGAATACGTTATGTGGTTCTTTGTCCGGTGGAGAAAAAACCCGGCTTTCCCTGGCAAAAATTCTGCTGCAAAAGCCGGATCTGCTGCTGTTGGACGAACCTACTAACTATTTGGATTTATCCGCTTTGGAATGGCTGGAACAGTACCTGACCTCTTTTAAAAATTCTTTGGTCGTAGTATCCCATGACCGGTATTTCTTGGATCAGATATGCAACCGTATTTGGGATGTTACCCAAGGCACCGTAAAAGCTTATCCCGGGAATTATTCTAAATATTTCCAGATAAGGGAAAATAACTACCAGGAACAGCTTAAAAACTATCAAAAAGAACAGGAAGAAATTGAAAAACTCAAAGATTATATTGCCCGGAATAAAGTGCGGGCTTCTACGGCGGCTATGGCGAAAAGCCGTGAAAAACAACTGGAAGCCCTGGAAAAAGAACGTGCTTCTCATCCACTTCCGCCGCCTTTGCTGCCTGTGCGGATTCGTTTCCGTTTTCAAGATGGCCCCGTAGAAAATGTTCTGGAAGTAAAAGATCTTTCCTTGCGGGCTGGGGGGCTTGCCCAGGGGCGGAAGCTTTTTGAGGGAGTCAATCTGAAAATATCCAGAGGGCAGCGGGTAGCAATATTGGGGAAAAATGGTGTGGGAAAATCTTCCTTATTGCGGGCTTTCATGGATCAGCATCCTTTAGAAAAGGGACAGTTCCGCTGGGGAATTGGAGTGCGTCCCTCCTGGTTTGAGCAGGAATCGGAGCATTTATGCGCATCCCATACGGTATTGGAGGAAATGCGTTCACGGTTCCCCAGGGCCGTGACACAGGATCTCCGGCAAACCTTAGCTTTTCTGCAATTTCGGGCAGAAGATATTGAAAAAGAAGTACGTTCCCTTTCCGGCGGAGAAAAAGCCCGTTTAAAATTAGCTATTATGATGTTTCAATCTCCAAATCTGCTATTGCTGGATGAACCTACCAATCATCTGGATTTGATGACAAGAGAAGCCTTAGACCAGGCTTTGGAGGAATTTGGAGAAGCTGGTGGAACGGTTCTGGCAATTACCCATGACCGTTATCTGTTGAACCGTATGCCCTGGAGAATATTGGAGCTTTACCCGGAAGGAATCCAGGAATATAATAATTATCAGGATTATTTACAGACAAGACAATCTTTTTCTGGCTTTGAAGAAAGAAAAACAGAAAAAATAAAAAAAGAAATCAAAGAAGATCCCCACCATAAAGGAAAAAAACAAAGAGCTTTAGATGCTTCCCGCCGAAAACGGTATGGAGATGTAGAACGGGAAATTTCCCAGTTAGAAGCTATGATTTCCCAGAAAGAAGCGGAGCTCTCCCCGGAAATTTACAGCGATTACCAGAAATTACAGGAAGCTTATGAAGAATTAAACCAGATGCGGCAGGATTTAGAAGCCCGTCTGGAAGAATGGGCAGATTTGGAAAGCGAGTTGAAAGAAGGATTATGATACAAAAAAGACAGCATTCTTGGATGGGAAAAACAGCCCGTTCCTTGTCCTTCTGGGGAGGTGCTGCCTCCTTTTCCCTGGGATTGCTTTCCCTTCCTTCCCTTGTTTTCAATCTTGGATCCGCAGCTTTATTGGCATTTGGCGGTACGGCAATGGCCCTGCCTATCCTTTGGGACCGGTTTGACGGCTGGGGACGGGTTCCCCGGCGCCTCCATGAAGTAAGCGACCACCGGCGTCCTCCCGTTCCTTCCTGGTGGAAAAAACTCCGGATTTCTTTGGCGGCATGTCTTGCGCTGGGAGCTGCTGTTGGGACAGGGCTTAGTATTGCAATGGCTGCGGCAATCTGGAATACACCGCCGGAAAACGCTACTGTAATTGTGTTGGGCTGCAAAGTTTATGGAAGCCAGCCTTCTCCCATGCTTCAGCGCAGGCTGAACACAGCCCTGAAATACTTAGAAGCCAACCCGGAAAGTGTTGTTGTTTGTTCCGGCGGTCAATCTGCCGGAGATCCTTACAGTGAAGCCAAGGTTATGGCCCAATATCTTTATGACCATAAAATTTCACAGGAACGGATTTTTCTGGAGGAAAAATCCACTTCCACAGCAGAAAACCTCACTTTTTCGGCTCAAATCATTCGGGATAATGGTTTACCTACTGAAATTGCATTAGCAACAGATGGCTTTCACCAGCTTCGGAGCCAGATTTTTTCACGAAAAAACGGGTTGAAACCCAGCGCATTGCCAGCATCCACTTCCTGGAATGTAATCCCCTGTTATTGGGTCCGGGAATGGCTGGGATTAGCAAAAGCATTATTTCAGTAATTTTTTTCCTGATATGGATAAAAAATACCGCAATCAACAGCTGTATTTTAGAATTATTGTGATATATTACAGAATATTTAGGAAAAGATTGACAAAAAACCTCGTGAATGTTATTCTGGACTTATTACCAGTTATAGGAATCTTTTTACGAGGAGGTGCATGGATC
This sequence comes from uncultured Hungatella sp., assembly GCA_910588505.1. Classification (GTDB taxonomy): domain Bacteria; phylum Bacillota; class Clostridia; order Lachnospirales; family Lachnospiraceae; genus UBA3402. Next base: position 26,926 of record CAJUPQ010000029.1, read on the forward strand.
TATGACAATGACCCGGGAATCAGATTATGCAGTACGGATTATGCGAGCATTATCTCATGGAAGCCTTAAAACCGTAAAGGAAATTTGTGGTGAGGAAGCAATTCCAACACAATTCGCTTACAAAATCTTGAAAAAATTATCAAATGCCGGATTGATTCAAATTATCCGGGGGGCGGCTGGAGGCTATAAGCTGGATAAGGATCTGCATGACGTCAGCTTGTTGGACATTATGCACGCTATCGGCGAAAAAGGCGTAGTGAATGCCTGCATCCAGGACAATTACCAGTGTACTTGGCGCGAAAAATACCATAAGCCTTGCCAAGTCCATGAAGAACTTGTACGGATCCAAGGCACTCTGGATCATGAATTGGAACGCCATTCCATCCACGAAATTTTATATGGAGAATCCAAAGGGGAAACGCACTAAATATCCGGCGCTTCCCCTTTTTTTGTCCATTTTTTTAATTTAACGGTTCCATTTTTCACATAGTGCATTGATTTGGTCTGCAAAACGGGCTAAATCTTTATTGGCTCCGCCGCGGTTGTGCTCAATAACCACCATAAGCCGTTTTCCTGCCGCAATAAGGCGTCCAAAAACGCCAGTAGGCAGGCTGGAAGATTTCGTTTGCACCTCTGGACGCCGGATGCCGTCCCGGATCTTTACATTATGCAGCAGATCATATTCTTCTCCAAAATCCGGCGCTGTCACAGGGACATGGTACCGATCTGCAAGAATCTGGGAAAAGGTATCGCAAATAGATGCTTCTCCATGGACAACAAAAATATGCTCCGGCGGGTATGTGAAGGAATCCAGCCACCGCAGCAAACCAGGCTGATCCGCATGGCCGCTTAACCCTTCCAGCCTGACAACTTCTGCATTTACATCAATAGACTCCCCAAAAAGCTTAACAGAGGGGGCTCCTTCTACAATCAGACGGCCTGTTGTGCCGTGGGCCTGATAGCCTACAAAGACAATGGTACATTCTTCCCGCCAAAGGTTATGCTTTAAATGGTGTTTAATCCGCCCTGCTTCACACATGCCTGACGCGGAAATAATAACTTTCGGTGTAGTATCAAAATTGATATTTTTCGATTCTTCACTGGTAACAGCCGTGATTAAATTCGGAAATTGAATGGGATTGATTCCACGACGCAGCAGTTCTATCGCTTCAAAATCATAATTTTCCCGGTTCCTGTCAAAAATCTGGGTCGCTTCAATCGCAAGAGGGCTGTCCACATAAACCGGGAAATTGGGATGTCCCGTAATAATCTGCCGTTCTTTAATTTCCCGGATAAAATAAAGCAGCTCCTGGGTCCGCCCAACCGCAAAAGACGGAATAACAACATTCCCACCCCGGTCAAAAGTCCTTTGGATAATCTCTGCCAGGGCTTCACAATAGTCCGGCGGTTTCTGATGGGTACGGGTTCCATAAGTAGACTCAATTACAATATAATCTGCCCCCATCAGATAGCTTGGATCGTTGATCAAAGGCTGATTCAAATTTCCAACATCCCCGGAAAAAGCGATTTTCTTCGTAATTCCATTTTCAGTTACCCATACTTCAATAGAAGCACTTCCCATTAAATGACCTACATCTGTAAACCTTATGGAAATTCCTTCCTCAAGATGTACGGTTTTCCCATAAGAGCATGGCATAAATAAAGAAATCGCTTTTTCTGCGTCTTCCATTGTATACATTGGCTCAATGGGATCCCGGCCAGCTCTTTTTCCTTTCCGATTCTTCCATTCCGCTTCAAATTCCTGGATATGGGCCGAATCCCGCAGCATAATTGCACATAAATCCCCTGTTGCTTCTGTTGCACATACACTGCCCCGGAATCCATACTTTGCAAGCAAAGGAATTCTTCCAGAATGGTCAATATGGGCATGGGTTAATAAAACATAGTCAATTTCCCCCGGCGTAACCGGAAGCTCCTGACGTTCATATTCATCCGGGCCTTGCTGCATACCGCAGTCAATTAAGATTTTTTTCCCGCAGGCTTGAAGATAATGACAGCTTCCTGTCACTTCATGAGCCGCGCCAAGAAATGATAATTTCATATTTGGGCCTCCCGTCCATATTTCATCCGCAGTTCTTATCTGCCATACTCCCGTAAAAAATACAGCAGATTTTCCCTTGCTTTTACTTTCATTATAACATAAATCCAAAGGATTTTGGACATGAAAAAAGCTTTTATTTCCTATCTATTTGTAGGGTTAAAATTGTATAATTTATTAAACAATTTTATCAACAATATAGAATTTATATATAAAAAGTTTTCAACGATTTTACACCCCAAAAACCGCCTTTTTCTGTACTAAATCTCACATTTAAAAAAATCAGATCGTATCAAAACTCACCTTTAAACGTATCAAAACTCACCTTTAAACGTATCAAAACTCACATTTCAACGTATAAAAACTCACATTTCAACAGAAAAAACCCCGTGTTTATGCGGGTTTACGTGGTCCCTAAATATATATAAATATATATAAATATATATAAATAGAAGGGCCATTTTTTAATCCCTCAAAAAAAAAGAATGGCAATCATGCTATAAACGTGATAAAAAATTGACAAGCTCATATAAAAATGATACAATGCCCTTATTCCATAAAAAATCCAAAGAAGGTGCTCCCATGCCAGCCAAAGATATAAAAAATACTCCCCAACGAAAAATGATGGAATTAAGAAATTACAAGGTTGTAAAATCAAATGACCTGATCCAAAAATCCCGTTTTAATCTTTCCTTACAAGAACAAAAAATTATATTATATCTAATCAGCAAAGTTAAACCAGAAGACACAGAACTGAAAGAATATATCTTTGAAATCCGGGACTTTTGTAAAATTTGTGGGATCGACCTTAATAACGGACAAAACTATAAAAACATCAAACAAACTCTAAAATCTTTAAGAGATAAAAGTATATGGATTACTCTGGAAGATGGATCAGAAACTACACTTTCATGGATCGATAAAATCACGATAAACAAAAACAATGGTTCTATCAAAATAAAAATAGACGACATGATGAAGCCTTACCTGATTCATCTCCAAAGGCATTTCACCTCTTATGAACTTCTTTATACCCTTGCTATGAGAAGCCAATACAGCATCCGTTTATATGAAATCCTGAAAAGTTATGCCTATAAGAAAAATAAAATATTCGATATAGAAGATTTAAAACGTACCCTTTCTGCCGAAAATTATACCCGCTTTCCAGATTTCAAAAGATATGTCCTTGATATAGCAGTACGTGAGATGAATGAATTTTCAGATTTAGCCATCGCATATGAACTCATCAAAGAAAGCCGCAGATATGCAAAAATCAACTTTTCTATCCAAATCAAAAAAAACATGCAGGACCGAATGCAAACATGGGCCAGAATTGACGAGATCATCAACCCAGAACAAATCTCATTGCTTGAAAAAACCTGCGGCGAAAAGATATAGAAAACAAAGTAAATCAATAAAATTTACCTTGCCAGCTATCCCGTTTTATAAATTCTTTGTCAACATCATTCAGTACGCAAAGCTTTTTCCGGCTCCATTGAGGTGCAATTAAAGTTTGTGCTTCCCCGTCCCCAGTCAATCTTCCAATAATCGTATCAGGCGGAAGAACTTCCAGCTGGCTGCAAACAGTCTGAATAAAAGCATCCCGTTCCATAGGAATATATTTTCCGTCTAAATACCAGCCGCTTAAAACAGTCCCCTTTTCTACATATAGCAGGTGCAGCTTGACAAGATAAGGGCGCAGCATACCTATTTTCCGGGCAGATTCTATCATCATATCCGGAGATTCTCCCGGCAATCCGTCAATCAGATGAATCCCTGTCAAAATTCCTCTTTTCTGCAACTTTTCATAGCCCAACAAAAAATCTTCCCAGGTATGGCACCGGTTAATACAAGCCCCTGTTTCATCATGTACAGTTTGCAGGCCCAACTCTACGGTAAAATAAGTTTTTTTAGAAAAATACTCCAATAGCTCACAGACCCCATCAGAAAGGCAGTCAGGCCGGGTTGCTATTGCAAGTCCTTCTATACCTTTTACAGCCAAAGCTTCGTTATAAAGGCATTTAAGCCGCTCTACGGGGGCATATGTGTTGGTGTGGGCTTGAAAATAGGCAATAAACCCCGCTTGGGGCCATTTTTTTTGCATCAAAGCCATTCCCTGGCGAAGCTGATCCGTTATAGAAAGCTCGGTATTTCCTTCTGGCGCTTTGCTGCCATTTAAACAATAAATGCAGCCTCCTGTTCCTTTTTTCCCATCCAGATTCGGACAGCTCATGCCGCCATCCAGACAAACCCGAGCCATTTTCTTTCCAAATTGTTTCCGCATAGCGTAATCATACGTATGATACCGCTTGTTGCTGTCTGAATATGGAAAATCATTTTGTTTCTTCATCTTTTCCTCCAAGAAATTTTTTGGTATTATTATAACATATTCGATTCTAAGGCGGCTAACAGGCCCATAAACAAGCTTTTCATTCAAAAACATAAAACTATCAACTTGAAATCAAAATGCCATTTAAGGCCGTTTTTCAAGCTTACAGAGGATTTTATAAATATATTAAAAAACACTCACTCCCGTTTTATTAACAAGAATGAGTGTTTTGACGCCATAAAATTAGAGTATTATGTAAGAGATTTTTTAGTATATGAATTATAGATAATATCAGAATAGGATTTTTGTAGATCTGTTTTGTAAATTACAGTATATGAATAGCTGTCAGGCGCGGGGATTTTGTACATTTTTAAAATTGCCCGGAAATACGATTGAACGTTGTAGTCCATTTGTTCCCGGTCATAAAGATTTATCTCGTCAGGCTCAATATACGCAAGACAAGGAACCATATCCGGAATTACCCCGATATAATCGATTTTTTCAGGATTGCCGGGAATTTCATAAGCAATTACAATATCCGAATCCAAACTATCAACTTGCTCCTGATCAATTTCAGTGGCTGATACTGATAAAGCGAATGTCAATAAAACTAATAAAGACATCGTTACAAATACAACAAATTTATTGAATAATTTTAAAGCCATGTCATCCTCCCATCATAATCAATTATTAGCTTATAAAAATAATTTTAGCCTTTTATTTTATAAATAACAATATCATTATTTTACAAAATAAGTTGTAAAAAATTGTTTATTAGAACATATTTATATGGTTTAAGGCTGTTCGTTAGAAGCTTTTTTTGATATGATTAGGTTATATTTAAAAATATTTTTTGCCTACTGCAAAAATAAAGGAGCTGTTTTATAATGCGTGAAGAACTGATTCAAACTGCATTGGGACAAAAAGAACCTGACTTAGTACTGAAAAATGCTAAGGTAATTAACGTTTTTTCCAAAGAAATACTAGACGGAAATATCGCAGTTTCTAACGGATATATTGCCGGAGTCGGTGATTACAGTCAAGGCAAAAAAATAATAGATTTAAAAGGCCGTTATGTTGCACCAGGTTTTTTAGACGCCCATTGTCATGTGGAATCTTCTATGGTGGTTCCATCCGTTTATTGTGCTGAAGCAGCCCGGAAAGGTGTTACAACCCTGATTACAGATCCTCATGAAATCGCAAATGTTTCCGGTGCTATGGGAATCCGTTTTATGTTGGATTCTTCCAAATCCTGTCCGATGAATTATTATGTTCAGCTTCCATCCTGCGTCCCAGCTACATCATTTGAGCACAACGGATCTCCTTTTACCTCAGAAAATATGCTTCCATTTCTGGAGGAGCCCCGTGTTTTAGGTCTTGGGGAGATGATGAATTATCCTGGCGTAGCAGGCTGCGATCCAGAAGTGATGAAAAAAATAGAGCTTTTCCGGAATCGTGTTGTGGACGGACATGCTCCAGAATTAAGAGGACGGGATTTACAGGCTTATGTAGCCGCCGGAATTGAAACGGACCATGAAAATGATGTTTATGGCCAGGCTTTAGAAAAATTGCGGGCCGGACTTGCTGTTTTAGTCCGGGAAGGTTCAGCGTGTAAAAACCTGCAAAATATTTTGGAAGGTGTTTTGCGGGATAAACTGGATACCACACGTATGGCTTTTTGCACAGATGATAAGCATTTGGCAGACATCCGGCAGGAAGGCTCTATCTTGCACTGTGTGAAATTAGCTGTTTCTATGGGGATGGAACCAGTTCAAGCCATTCAGATGGCTACAATCAATGGAGCAAAAATTTATGGTTTAAAAGATATTGGTGCAATCGCTCCCGGTTATCGAGCAGATATGGTCATATTAGACGATTTAGAACAATTCAATTTGTTTGATGTGTATAAAGATGGAATCCGGGTTTCGGAATATCCTGCCTTATCCAGTGATATGGAAAATTTAGAGGAAATTACAAAAACAGTAAATTTGCCGTCCTTGACAGAATCCAGTTTTTGCCTTCCACACCATAAAATCCAGCCTGTTATCACTTTGATAAAAGGGCAGGTTTCTACCAAAAAAAGTGAAATATCTGGAGAATTGGCCGCCGGATTGGTGTCCGCAGGCCGTTTGCGTAAAATTGCAGTCATTGAACGTCATCATGCTTCCGGAAATATTGGGGTAGGCTTAATTGAAGGCTACGGGCTATTTCATGGTGCAGTTGGTTCCACAGTCGCCCATGACAGCCATAATATGATTATCGTAGGAGATAATAACCAGGATATGCTGGCCGCCGCTAAGGAGCTGGAACGGGTACAAGGCGGATATACTTTAGCTGTAGATGGAAAAATTTTAGGGACCTTACCGCTTCCGGTAGGCGGTTTAATGAGCTTTATGCCTGCGGAAACATTTATCCCGGCATTAGATGAAATGATCAAAAAGGCGAGAGAAGCAGGTGTTTCTGATGGAATTGACCCATTTATTACATTAAGCTTTATGGCCCTTCCGGTTATTCCAGAGCTTCGTATAACGGATATGGGTGTATTTGATGTCACAAGTTTTCGTTTTATATAAGAAAATGCGCCGGATTTTCCGGCGCATTTTTATATCTTTAAGAATCAATTGATGGTGATAATTTGCTCTTCATTTAGTAAGCCCAGACGGGTTGGAGCAGGAGCTTCAGTAGTTGCCTGGGCGCCAGTGTTGCTGATTGTGATAATTTGTTCTTCATTCAGCAGGCCCAGGCGGGTTGGAGCAGGAGCTTCAGTAGTTGCCTGAGCGCCAGTGTTGCTGATTGTGATAATTTGTTCCTCATTCAGCAGGCCCAGGCGGGTTGGAGCAGGAGCTTCAGTAGTTGCTTGGGCACCAGTGTTGCTGATCGTGATAATTTGCTCTTCGTTCAGCAGGCCCAGACGGGTTGGTTCAGGAGCTTTTTTGGCTGCCCGGACGCCTGCATTATTGACTGTTATAATTTCTTCTTCATTCAATACGCCAAGAAGGGTTGATTTCGGCGCGGAGTTTACTACGGCAGAGGGAGAATATAGGGCGTGACCATTCAGCATGATTCCATTGACCTGTTTTCCGGCGATTTTAACGCCTCCCTGGCTCAACAAAGAAGAACCTTGCGTGGATAAAGCAACGCCTAAAGGAGAGGGGTTATAATTGATTGTCTTTACATCTTCGTAATCAACTGCAGATGTATCCGCAGATGCGACCTCGTCCCAGTAAAGCTTCGGATTGGTATTTGTTACACCTTTGCCGGAACCAACAATAAACTCATAAGCACAAATTCCATAAGGTTCCAGATTTGCTATGTAAAGATCCGTGCCGTTTGCTTTTCCTGTAAAAGTTAATGGCAGATATTCGCCATTGCTATTTTTAATCGTTTTTCCATCACTGGGACCTGTTACAGAAACAGCAGCCTGTTTACCTACTAAAAGAGATAAAGCTGCATTGGCGTTTTTAGCCCGGGCAGGCTGCAAAAGATGAAGCTCTACGGTTTCTCCAACTTTCATCCGGATTCTTCCAGCCAGATACATTTCCCGGATCTGGCTATCCGTTGCGCCAATCGCTTTAAAAAAGCTGTTGTATTTGGATAAATTTTCCTTTTTCAAAGAAACATTTTCTACAGCTTTTCCATTTGTTGTTTGCAAAAGCGATGTTTCCGCAGCATAAATAGGCAGAATCAACGCAGAGGCCATAATTGCGCCCGTAAAGACGGCTGTTAGCTGTTTTAGTACCTTTTTCATTGGATTATTCCACCTCTCGAATTTGATATAAAATTCTCGGCCTGACGGCTGCTTTATTGGATTGAAGAAAATTATCCAAATTGCTCCAATTCCGGCTTCATTCTAACACTACTTCACATATTTGTCAATTATCCAATATTTAACACATCTTAGCTTTATTTTTTGTATAAATCAGAAAATATAACGGGACACTTGACTGGAAACAATGGTTTTCTGTCCTTCAGGAGATAATGTGGAGCTTACCACATCTGCAGGAATACAAAAGCTTCCTACATGGTTAATTGCTAATTGAGGATTGGAAGTGTCCACAGTTTCCCATTTCCCGTCTAATTGAACACGGTTCCAGGCATGAGCAGTTCCAAACTGTTTTGTTGTTCCAAATACAACGACACAGGGAATGCCCGCTTTATCACATAAAAGTTTATAAGCCCGGGCAAAGCCTTGGCAAATCGCACTGCCACTTACTAATCCTGCATAAGCTGTCTGCTGATCATAAACGTTTTGACCGCTTTGATACCGCTGAAATCCTGCAAAATCATATTTTACATTTTGGGCAACATAATTGCTTAAAGCTTGTGCTTTTTCCCGTTCTGTCATCTCCGGTTTCGTTACGGAAGCCACAATAGAAGCTGCTTTTTGCTCCAAAGCTTTAAAATTAGCCTGGCGGCTTTCTGGACTGCTGTTGTTGTAAGTCAAATTTAAAGTAATGATACCGGAATTTTCGCTGGTGTAGCTATAATCAAAATGAGTAACATAATCTGTCAGCCCATTTTGAATATAGGCTTCAATGCAGGCCTGTCCCAATTCTTCAAATCTTGTTTCCATATCCTGACTTGAAAATAAATTCGTTGGGACAGATACAGAAGAAGGACTGGATGAAAATGCTTTATAGAGATACTGCACAAGAGGTGTTGAACCTGTAAATGCACCGGAATCCGGTGCTTCTGTATTTCCTTCAGTTGTCTGTTGTACAGCCTGCTTGGTCAAAGATTTTTTTAAAGCTGCTGATACTGCATCTTCGGCATAAACTGGGACAGAAGCTGCCATTGCCGCGGCCATAAGCCCAGCAATCCACCGTATTTTCATCAATAAACACCTCAATATTTTTTATCTAAAAAGCTTGTTGTCCCCCTCCATTTTCCACAAGCTTTTCTATTTTTTTATTAAATCATATGGTCCAATGAATGTCAACGGAAGGGAATTATGGCTGAATTTTTTTGAAATAAAGAAAGCCTTGTGATAAAATATATTGATAATATCCATTGACTGATTCTTGAAAGGTGTAGGTATTTATGACCAGATGCCCAAATTGTAATAAACCAGCAAAGGGGCGTATTTGTGGATACTGCGGCGCCTCTTTAGTGGAAGGGTACTTTCATCCTGCAACAAAAGCTACGGACCAGTATCCTACTGTTAATCCAGGCAGTTTAGCTGCGGCTGTTGTTGGTATTTTTGGCGGCCTGGTGTTATTAGTCGCTGCCGCATTCCAGGCAATTTCAGTTTATCCTCCAGGTTCTGCCCCCATTTATTTTCCTGATCTTTCCTGGTGGATACAACTGTTAGCAACTGTTTTTTGCGGGGCATTATTCTTTGTACAACAGATTGTCTTGCATGGGCTTCGGTTTTCTATGTTATTTGACGGGATTTGGTTGTATTTATCTGTTTTTGGACTGGGATTTGCTTTATTTGCTTCTTATCAAATCGGTTTAGAAACCTTTTTTGGAAGTTTTTTAACATCCGTTTTTTTCCTTACAGGATGTACTTTGTGTATGATTTCTTGTATGATCAGCATCATTTCATATCGGAAACCGGAATGAAAATTTTTGAAATAACGGAGTAAACTGTACGTATATAAAAGACAGTTTGCTCCGTTATATTTCTAATATATTAACGAATATATTAACTAATAGAATAGTTAATAATTAGAAAAGTATATTTCTATTACATAATATAATAATTAGTGAATATATTAGATAATTATTCAATTAACTGTTAGTTATTATATTAGAATATATATTAACGAATATATTAGAAATATATTAGCTATTATATTAGAAAATATATTAGTTAATTATTAGATTAACTGATATAAAATATATTAACGATTATATTTTTAATATAATCGTTAATATATTCGCTTTATACATTTTTAATTGTTAGTTAACAGATAACTAATAATTTGTGAATATAATAACTAATATAATAGCTATTATATTAGTTATTATATGTGATAATATATTCGATAAAATCTCCTTATATTCGCCTTGTTTTTTATGTTATATTTAAAAAAGTGCCCAGTATAAGCGTAAAAATTGGGCCACACGAAAGGAGGAACATCTCTATTATCATGAAAATAATTACATTTGGAACTTTAAAAGGCGGCGTTGGAAAAACAATGCTTTGCTTTAATATTGGCGGAATCCTAGCTCAAAACGGAAAAAAAGTACTTGTAATAGATAGCGACTTACAAGGAAATTTAACCAATAATATGGGCATAGATCGGACAAAATCAGATCTGTTTACCACCTATGATATTTACCGTTTGGACAACCCGCCGCCCCATCCGGAATCTTTAATTCTTTTCCATCCTATTGAAAAATTAGAAAATTTAGACATTATTCCCGGCTCAATATTTTTACATAAAGCGGAATTAAATGTAGCATCTGTTACCGGACGAGAACGGATATTATTAAATTATTTATCCGATTATGAGGACTTTTTTTCTAAATATGATTATATTTTAATTGACACAAACCCTAGCATGTCTATTGTCAATCAAAATGCTTTCCTTGTTTCAGAAGCAATACTTTTAATTTCTGATGTGTCTATGAACGCCGTAGAAGGTGCTCAGCTCTTTATTGCTTTATGGGAAAATGCTAGAAAACGTCTTCGTACAGCGGACAATATAAAGGGATTTATTATCAACGATTTTGACAACAGGAATAAATTATCCGCTGATTTTTTGGATTTCATTCATACAAGTCCGGAAACCGCTGATCTCCGGGAAATTTTACTGGATACCATTGTTCCGCGGAACGTCCGCTTAACAGAAAGTGAACTGGCTGCTATCCCAATTTCCCTTTATGATCCCCATTCCAAAGGGTATGAAGCAATTGCAGCTTTGACAGAAGAACTGCTGCGCAAACAAATTATCTAAGTCTGAAAGGATGTTTTTTTATGGAAAATAAATTTACAAAAGGCGTTTTGGAACGGCAGGAACGGGAATATAACAAGCAGTCCCCTGGACAGCCTTCTGTCTCGCAAAATGAATATATACCTGCCCAGTCTTCACCATCCGTTTTGGATTTGTCAGATTTATTTGATCGGGAAGCAGAACGGAAAGCAAAAAATAAAACTTTTTATTTGGATGATTCTGTTATTCAGGCCATTAAAAAAACAGCGTCAGACTATCATGTTACGGAAAGCAAACTGGTAAACGATATCCTTAAAAAAATCCTTTTTTCTCAAAACTAAAAAATAAAGCCCTTCACAAAATGTGAAAGGCTTTCATCTGAGAGCAGGTAACGGGAATCGAACCCGCGTTGTCTGCTTGGGAAGCAGAAGTGTTACCATTGCACCATACCTGCGTCAATCTTTGTTTATCTTTTCTATTATACAAATTTTCCCCATTGTTGTCAATATTTCTTGGGGAATCACTGTTCCTCTGGATATTTTCTAAAACCATTTCAGATGACAGACTGTCCAGAATCCGGTATAATAGAGAAAATCCAGAATGTTGGGGAGGCCCGTATGAGTAAATCCGTATCTGATCAGCTTATGGATATGCTGAGAACGATTGATGAAACCCAAAATTTTCTTAGAAAACGGTGCGCCTCCGGCCAGGCAGGCCAGTCTATGAGCCTGTTTGAAGATTTGGCTTCCTTATTGGCCCTTTTGGAAAGGCGCTACCGGAAGTCTGGCTATCTTCCAAAGGAAAGAATCCCTCTTTTAGATCCAAATGCAGACATTCTTTCGGCTGTCCGTTTTTTGGATGCCTTGGACCGCTGGAGCGCAAAAACCAAAGATAAAGTAAAACGCATTAAAATACGCCAGGAATTAGCCCGGGGCGGCATTATTGAGGCTGCTGTAAAAGAAGGGAAGCCCTTTGCCCAGCAGGCCGCTGAAATGGTACAGTTTGTCCGGCCTGGTTCCCCAGAGGAACGTGCCGAAGAAGATCCGGGCGTCAGCGTAGATTTCTCCCGTGAATCCGTAGCAAAGGCCAGGGCTGCTTATCATGCGGCTCCGCAGCCTGATTTCGAGGCAGAAAATCCGTATTTCGAGGAATCTATGCCGCCAGTCCAGTCCGATGCAGAGCCAGATCCTTTTTCTTGGCCGGAAGATGAAAATGCGCGTTTATTTGCCAGTATCCGTGCAAGGACCGGCATCCGGGCGCCGCAAACCAGGGATGATCAGGAAAACGAGGCAGAAGAAAACAGCAAAGACATGGAAAGAGAATTTCCGACTCGTGCTTCTGCATCCCGCTCCATGAGATCCAGAAAAAAAGCTTTTTCTCCTGCTCCGGATGATCCGATGGAATCACAGCCTATGGAAACGCAAGAACCAGGCCCCCGCCCCATGCGGGCAAGGCCCATGGAACCCCAAGAACCGGAAGCCCGCCCTATGCGGGCAAGGCCCATGGAACCCCAAGAACCGGAAGCCCGCCCCATGCGGGCAAGGCTCATGGAACCCCAAGAACCGGAAGCCCGCCCTATGCGGGCAAGGCCCATGGAACCC
>CAJUPQ010000030.1 GCA_910588505.1 uncultured Hungatella sp.
AGTCGTTTCGTGCCATCGGGTGAAAAACAGAAAATTTTTATGGTATAATTCAGTAGATGCTTTTACTTTAGCGTGAACGGTTTTCTGCCGAAGTAATAGGAAACAGCGGAGGAAGAGAATCTGTGAACATGAAGAGCGCACAGCTGCAGACAAAGGTGCTGCCGGACAAAAGGGAAAATATCCGGCAGCTGGATGAGAGGATGGACGCCATAAAAGGGGAGAGGCCGGATATGGTGACGGTTGGGGAGATGTTTACCTGCCCTTACGACACGGCCAATTTTCCGGTGTATGCGGAGGAGCAGGGCGGTGAGAGCTGGCAGGCCCTCAGCAGTTTGGCAAAGAAATACAGGGTTTATTTATCCGCAGGCTCTGTGGCGGAGAGGGATGGCCAGGGCTATGTGTACAACACGGCCTATGTCTTTGACCGTCAGGGGAACCAGATAGCCAGACACCGGAAAATGCATCTGTTTGACATCAGCGTGGAGGGAGGACAGAGTTTTCGGGAGTCTGACACCCTGACACCCGGAGATGAGTACACGGTTTTTGACACGGAGTTTGGGAAAATGGGTATCTGTGTGTGATTTGACTGCCGATTTCCGGAGCTTAGCCGTCTCATGGTCATCCACGGGGCAAAGGTGATCCTGGTGCCCGCGGCGTTTAACATGACCACCGGGCCGGCCCACTGGGAGATCATGTTCCGGCAGCGGGCTGTGGATAACCAGTGTTTTATGGTTGGCACGTCCGTGGCCAGGGATGAAAAGGCAGGTTACCGCGCCTGGGGCCACTCCATGGCAGTGTCCCCCTGGGGGGATGTGATAGGGGAGCTGGATGAGAAGCCCGGGTGCCTTATAATTAAGCTGGATCTGGGGTATGTGGATAAAATAAGAAGGGAGCTGCCCCTTCTGAACGCCAGGAGAAAGGACGTATATTCCCTTGAATTTAAGGGGGAAAAATAGTATAATATGAGAGGAAAATCTTGGGAGGGTTTTTCGGAAAAATGCCGGTGTTTTGTCTAGGCAGGCCGTATTAGTTTTTTGCGGGACGGAGCATCAGGCAATCATAACCTAAAAGGAGGAGTTAGCATTATGAAGAAGAGAATGTTGGCGCTTTGCGTCACAGCGGCGGTAGGCATGACCGCCTGCTCATCAGGAGGGGAGGCTGCGCCGACCACGGAGGCAGTACAGGAGTCCCAGACCACAGCGGCCGAGACCACCACCGCCCAGGCAGAGACAGAACCGGCCCCAGAGGAGGCTGCTTCCGGAACCTTTGAGGGTACGGGCAATGGATTTGGCGGGGAGCTGCAGGTTAAGGTTACCGTGGCTGACGGCAAGATGGAGGATATTGAGGTGGTGTCCCACCACGAGAGCTCCGTGGTGTTCAACCGGGCTCTTCCCATTATCACGGAGCGGATCCTGGAAGCCCAGAGTCCGGAGGTGGACAGCGTGACCGGAGCCACCTTTACTTCCTACGCAGTGAAGGCGGCTGTGGCGGAGGCCATGAAGGAGCAGGGGACAGAGTTTGGAGAGATCACATTTGCCACCCAGGGACCGGCGGTTGAACAGGTTCAGGGGGAGGATGTACATACCCAGCTGGTGATCGTAGGCGGAGGCCCGGCAGGCCTTGGCGCTGCCATCACGGCAAAGGAGAACGGACTTAAGGACGTTCTGGTTGTGGAGAAGCTGGACATCTTAAGCGGCAACGGCAAGTTTGATTTGAATTTTTATGATGTGTTCAACTCCGAGGCCCAGAAGGCCAACGGGGTGGAGGATTCCATCGAGAAGTTTATGGAGGATATGAAGGACGCGGGCAACACGCCGGAGCGGCTTAAGGTGTGGGCGGAAGGCGAGTCTGTGATCGACGCCTGGCTGAGAAGCTTTGGTGTGGAGCTTAACCACAACTATGGCGGCAGAAACCACATGAAGGATAAGGACAACTACGCCGGCGAGGCCATCCAGGACGGCATGGAAGCCCAGGCCGAAAAGCTTGGGGTGGAGATCCGCACAGGCACAAAGGGTACGGACCTGATCTTTGATGGCGACAAGGTTGTGGGCGTGACGGTGGAATCCAAGGCGGAGAAGTACAACATCATGGCTGACGCGGTTATCATCGCTACCGGCGGATTTTCCTACAATAAGGATCTGCTGGCCAAGTACGCGCCTGGCTATGAGGTGTTGAACACGTCCAATCAGATGGGCGCTACCGGCGATTTTGTCCCTGTATTTGAGAAGTATGGGTTTAAGCTGGAGCATATGGATACCATCCGGGTGATCCCCACGATCCTGATCCCCTCCAGAGACCTGACCAACAGCGGCGCGGGCAGCGTGTATGTCAACGGAGACGGCGAGAGGTTTGTCAATGAGCGTCTGGGCGGCCTGGACATGGGCAAAGCTATCCTTGACCAGGATGTGACCTGGATGGTGGTGGACACCAAGAAAGTGGAGGACAATGCCAACGTGAGGAAACAGGTGAAGGGCGGCAAGTTTATCGAGGCTGCTACCTGGGAGGAGTTAGCGGATCTCATGGGCGTAAACAAGGAGAATTTTGTGAAGACCATTGAGGCCTACAACAAGAACGCCGAGGAAGGTGTGGAAGATGAGTTCGGCCACACGCCGGAGCGGGCTCTTCTGCCGGAAGGGCCGTACTACGCCTCCAAGATCGAGTCCGCGGTCCACATGACCAAAGGCGGCGTGTCTGCCAATGAGCACGCCCAGATCCTGCGGGAGGACGGCAGCGTGGTGGACGGACTTTACGGGGCAGGGGAAGTGACCTGGCAGAGCGGCGGGTATTCCCAGTCCGTGGTGTTTGGACGGATCTCCGGGCAGGAGGCAGCGGCTTATATTCAGGGGAATTAGGCTGTAGAGAACGATTTCTTGTACAAAGTGACAAAATAATGAAATTGGTGTATAATTGAGTGCGCAAGGGGGCGAGGGTTGTCGTGGGGCGAGGGAGGGAAGGCATATCTGAACCCGGACGGGACATCTCTCCTTCTCTGACTGGCTTTGCGACAACCTTCGATTTGCTCACTCAACAATACACCTAATATGACAAACTTAAAGTTCTGCGTTATCCAGGTTAAGGATATCCGTTCCATTTAATGACCTTCAACAAAATTCAACAGTATCTGAAATAAGCTGCAGACCGTCTGCTGCTTTTCTGTAGAGAGGGCGATGATCTGGTGGTAGATCCGCAACGCCTCATTATTGTAATCTGATTCTTTGATCTCGATTCCTTCGAATAACTTTTCCAGAGACATATGAAAAGCATTTGAGATTTTGCATATGCTTTCAAGGGTGGCATTTTTTTCCCCCCGTTCCAGCTGACCGATGTACGTAGGGTGAAGGTTGCAGAGTTCTGCCAACTGTTCCTGGCTTAAATTGCGGGATTTTCTGATCGCGCGTATCCGTAGGCCCAATTCTATGGTAATAGGCATAGGTTCCCTCCTTTTCTCTGAAATGTACTCTCGGAGTCTCTTTGTGCCTGATTTTGTGAGATGATTTTTTGTCAGATGTGCATAAATTTATGAGGCGTACGTGGAACGTACGTTGATTAAATTTATGTGCATATGACGGAAAAACATCCACAAAGGCAGGTGCAGGAGAGATTCCGAGAGTACATTGAAATAAATACTATAAGTATTATTTGAAATAAACAACAGACTATTGACTTTAAATACAAGCAGATATATACTATAAATATTATTTTTGAAAAATAAGATTAAAAGTATACGTAGGATAGGGAAAATGCTGGTCACGTTAATATGTGAAGATAACATGTATGGGGAACTGCTTCCGGAAAAAATCCGGGGATGTTACTGGATTGAGGATGGATCAAGGGAGCTCACGGATCCAAAAAGAAGGCTTCTTGTCATTGAGGCAGAGCATGGAGAGTGGAAGATCAAAGCCAGGAAGGGGCAGCAGCTTTTTGAGGCGGGGAGCCAGGAGCCGGCAAAAGAGCTGAAACTTCTGGCAGGACAGATGTATATGGCACAGCTTTGGCCGGGAAAACGGGGATATATTTTTACGGAAACCTACACAAAAGACCGCTGCATCTTTAAGAAGTACAATGTTTCCGAGAATTCTAAGCTTCATATTGGTACGAATATGGACAATCAGATCGTGATCCATAATCCCTATGTGTCCAACATCCATGGGATACTGGAATTGTCCGGCGGTTCCTGGAGGATTATGGATAATAACAGCAAAAATGGCATTTATGTAAATACAAGGCGTATCCAGGGAACCTCTATTTTGAGAGCGGGAGATATGATCTACATCATGGGAGTGAAGCTGGTTCTTGGCGATCATTTTCTGGCTATCAATAACCCTGACGGAAAGGTAGAGATGCATACGGATCGGTTGTCCGAATACCAACAGAAGGAGCCAATGCCCTATGAGGCGCCGGAGGTGTCTGTCAATCGGATCTATTATCGCTCTCCCAGATTGAGCCGCGGCATTGTCCCTGCTTCTTTGAAAATCCAGGGACCGCCCGGCCCGGTGCAGATGGACGAAACGCCAATGGTTCTGGCTATGGGGCCGTCCCTTATCATGGGCGCGGCATCCTTTTCCACAGGGATCATAGCGGCTGTCCATGTCAATACCAATGGAGGCAGCCTGATGACTGCCCTGC
Source organism: uncultured Hungatella sp. (assembly GCA_910588505.1). Lineage (GTDB taxonomy): Bacteria > Bacillota > Clostridia > Lachnospirales > Lachnospiraceae > UBA3402. The sequence goes on from CAJUPQ010000030.1 coordinate 4,627, forward strand.
CTTCTATGATCATGTCCGTGTCTATGCTCTGCGGTATGATCGTGTTTCCGTTTATGATGAAAAGCAGGGACCGCAGGAAGAAGAGAGAAAAGGAGGAGATGAGAAGGGAAACCTATCTTCTCTATCTGAAAAGTGTTCGGGGAGAGATGGCTAATATTTGCGCTGTCCAGAGGGAGATTCTCCATGAATCTTTCCCGCTTGTCACTGTCTGGATGAGAAAACGGGAATTTTTTGATAATGCGCTTTGGAGCAGAGCTATAGGGAAGAGACATTTTCTCACTGTGCGGGTCGGAACGGGGAATCTTCCCCTTGACGCTAAGATTCAGTTTCCGGAACAGCGGTTCTCCATGGAGGATGACGTGATGTGCCGGCAGCTGCGGCGTTTTCAGGAAGAAAAACAGGTTTTATCAGGCGTGCCCATAACCTACTCTCTGCTGGAACACAGGGTGTCCGGTATTGTGGGGGAGAGGGAGCTGGTTTATGGGATGCTGCACCACATACTGATACAGCTTGCGGCATATCACAGCTATGACGAGGTAAAACTGATCTTCCTATGCGATGAAAACAGGCTTGGGGAGTTTGGATATGTGCGGTTTCTTCCACATATCTGGGACAATGAGTTTCAAAAAAGGTTTCTGGCAGTGAGCCCGGAGGAGGCGCGCAACCTTTCTGTCCAGTTCACCCGGGTTATAGAAAAACGGCGGGGGGAGAAAGGGGATGCCTGTCCTCATTATGTAGTTATTTCCGTAAACAAAGGGCTTTCTGACGGGTGCGCGTTTCTGACGGAATTATGGAAGGACGACACAGTGAAGGGGTTCAGCTATCTGGCGGTATACGATCAGTTTAAAAACCTTCCCCGGGAGTGTACCTGCATGATCCAGGCAGGAAGCGGCCAGGCTGTGCTTTTTGACGGGAAGGAGGATGGAAGCCAGGAAGCTTTTGTGCCGGATCTGGTGTCAGCCAGGGAAGCCTGTGAACGGGCTATGGATATCGGGGAGTACCGGCTGGATCTCCATGGAGGGAAGTTCGCCCTTCCGGGTATGGTGACGTTTCTTGAAATGTTTCAGGTGGGAAACTATGAACACCTGAACATTGCCAGCAGATGGAGAGAACATAATCCGGTGCTGTCCCTAAAAACTCCGGTGGGTGTTAATTCTGACGGAGGCCTGTTTTACCTGGATCTCCATGAGCGGGAACACGGCCCTCACGGCCTGATCGCCGGCATGACAGGGTCAGGGAAATCAGAATTTATCATTACCTATGTGTTATCCCTGGCAGTGAATTACAGCCCGGATGACATTGCGTTCATCTTGATTGATTATAAAGGCGGGGGGCTTGTGGGAGCTTTTGACAATGAAAAGTACCGCCTTCCCCACCTGGCGGGAACCATCACCAACCTGGACGGCGCTTCCATTGCCAGGTCCCTGCTTTCCATACAGAGTGAACTGAGAAGAAGGCAGGAATTGTTTAAGGAAGCCAGAGAGCTGGCGGACGAAGGGACCATGGATATTTATAAGTACCAGAAGCTGTATCGGAGCAAGGTTGTGAAGGAGCCGGTGCCTCACCTGTTTATTGTATCGGATGAGTTTGCGGAGCTTAAGGACCAGCAGCCGGAGTTTATGAGCCAGCTTATCAGCACGGCCCGCATCGGGCGCAGTCTGGGGGTTCATCTGATTCTGGCGACGCAGAAGCCCAGCGGGGTGGTCAATGAACAGATATGGGCCAATTCAAGATTTAAGGTGTGCTTAAAGGTCCAGGATCGGGCGGACAGCATGGACATGCTGAAAAAGCCGGATGCGGCCGAACTGATTGAGACCGGGCGGTTCTATCTGCAGGTGGGATACAATGAGTTGTTTGAGCTGGGGCAGTCAGCGTGGTGCGGAGCTCCCTATATTCCTAAGGATTCTGTGGAGTCAGAGCCGGATACCCAGGTGCGGATGATTGATCATCAGGGTAATGTGGTGGAGGAGGTCCAGAGAAAAAAGAGGGAGACAGACATTCTGGAAGAGCGGAAACAGATTGTAGAGATTGCGCGGCATATCTGCGCGGTGGCCAAGGAGGAGGGAAAGCAGGCGCTTCCGCTGTGGCTTCCGGAGATTCCGGCTGTGATAACCATAGAGCAGATGGAAAAGAAATATGGCTGTCACGGAGACGGCGAAGAATTAGATCCTGTCATCGGGGAGCTGGATGATCCCTTTCATCAGAGTCAGAGGCTTTTGACGCTTCCATTTAGCAGGAAAGGCCACGCCATCTGTTATGGAACGGCGGGAAGCGGGAAGGAATCTTTTCTTGTCAGCGTGTTATATTCCCTGTATCAGCATCACGACAGCAGCCAGTTAAACGTCTATATCCTTGATTTTGGCGCGGAGACCCTGGGCATGTTTCAGGAGGCGCCCCAGACCGGAGGGGTTGTGGTATCCGGGGAAGAGGAAAAGGCTGCAAACCTGTTCCATTTTCTGAACCGGGAGATCAAGAGGAGAAAGAAGCGGCTGGCTTTTGTGGGAGGGGATTACAGGACTTACATAAAACAGGGAGGAAAAGATGTGCCGAATATCCTTGTGGTGATCCAGGATTATCCCAGCTTTTCGGAGCAATGTGAGGAGATCAGCGAGAGCCTTCCAAGCATGACCAGAGAGTGCGCCAAATACGGAGTGTATTTTCTTTTGACCTGCAATTCCGCCATGGGGATACGTTATAAATTGCAGCAGAATTTTTCACAGATGTTTGTGCTGCAGTTAAATGACAAGTCAGACTATATGGGGATTCTGGGCAATACAGGGGGTGTGTATCCGTCGAAGATTACGGGAAGAGGGATTGTCCGGGACAATAAGACCGTGTATGAGTTTCAGACGGTCTCGGTCTGTGAAGACCCGGACCAGGAGGCGGATATGGTGAGGGCTTTCTGCCAAAGGCTTAGGGAGGAAGGGGCCGGCGAGAGAGCTGTGCCGATTCCGTCTATGCCAAAGGCCGTGGTAAGAGAGAGCCTGGGGAGCCTTAAGGTTGGTTTTGAGCAGGTGCCTGTGGGCCTGCGTTACAGAGACTTAGAGCAAGTGTGCCTGAATATGGGAAGACTTGGGGTGGGGCAGGTGTTGTCCATGGACCGGAGGGACTTATATCCGGTGGCCGAGGGCATGGCAGAACTGGTAAAGAAGGAGACGGACTGGGAACTGTATGTGTTTGACCCGGCAAAGGCGGTGGATGTGGATGGGCTTGACGAGGACCATTATCTCACAGATAAACCGGAGGAGGCAGTGGTAAAGCTGTTCTGGACCACAGTAGAGCGGCATAACGCATGGAAGCGGGCCGGCGGCAGGGAGCGGGGGCAGACAGAGCTCCATCCCATTGTGATTATTTTTGCGGGCCTTGAAGGGGTAAGGAGGCTTCTGACTGAGGACGGGGCGGATAAACTGCGGCTCATACTGGAAAAGTGCCAGGGGAAGTTCCGGCTGTTTTGCTGGGCTATGGATGATTACAGGTCGTCTTCTGCCTACAGCAGCCAGGAGTGGTGCTGCGGGGAGGGGCTCTGGATCGGCGGCGGAATCAATGACCAGTCCCGCTTTAAGCTTAATGGGAGAAGAGGGGACCTTGGGAAGTATGTGGATTCTGCCAGTGGGTTTGTGGTCAGGAAAGGAGCTGCCGAGAAGGTCAGATATCTGATTTCCAGCCGAAGGGCCATGGAGGAGGAAGAGGATGAATAAGGTTATGGTCCGGCTTATGATTCCGGTGACAGGGAAAGAGTATGATATTGTGATTCCTGTGAGTCTTTCCGTGGGGGAGGCCACGGATCTGATCGGGGAGTTTTTTACCGGACTCATGGGAGGCGGGTATATGCCGGGCAGGGACGCGGCGCTGTGCGATATGGAGGATGGGCATATCTTTGATGTGAATGTATCTGTGGAGAGTCTGGGACTGAAAAATGGAGCCAGGGTTATGTTGATTTAGGGAAAGTGAGTTCTTGCAGGTGACTGGGGAGGTCTACGTTGTCAGAATATTCGCCAAGTTTTTGAGTTTCGCAAATGCTAATAAAAAGGAGAGAGGCATATGGAAAGTTTAAGAGTTACGCCAGAAGACCTGGAAAGAAGAGCCATGCAGATTGATGAGAAGGCTGGGGAGTATGCTGCTGAATATCAAAAGTTTTTCAACGAAATGGAAGATTTTACATCCAGAGATTGGACTGGGGCAGGGGCAAGGGCGTTTATGGAGCGTCTGAGAGGGTTTGAGGATGATTTTAACAAGATGAAGCAGCTTATGAATGAGTACGCCAATTTTTTGAGGAATGCGGCCAATACCTATGATTCAAAAGAGGATGAGATTATTCAGAGAGTAAGCGGTCTGCAAAATTAAAGGAGGAAGAGGACATGGCAAGGGATGCGCAGTATATTAATTGGGCCAGTTTTGAGTACTGGGAGAACAAAATAAAGTGGAGCAATGACCAGCTGCTGGAGAAACTGCACGATATTCAGAAAATCATCAATGATACGGCGGATTTATACCAGAGTGACGCGGCGGAGTCGATTCGGGGGAAGATTAACGGGATGGAGACCAGATTTACAGAGTATTACAACGTGGTAGATAATTTTAAAATCTTTATGACTAACGTGGGAGAAGAAGTGAAGGCGATGGAGCAGTCTGTAAAATCCAATGCAGATCAGTTTATTTAAAAGAGTATCAGGCAGCCAGTCAGTGGAAACATGTATTGTGACTGGCTGTTTGTGTATGAGGAGGGTACTTTATGAGAAGAAAAAGCCATTGGTTCTGGCTGATGCTGGCGATGTGGGTGATTATGCTTACAGGCTGCGGGAGCAGGGAGAGTGGCGCTTTGGATTCCGGCGGTCAGAGCGCAGGAGACGGGCAGCTGACTAAGGGGCAGTGGATTGGGCTTTTAGGCCATAAGTTTGGTTATGATATGTTTGAGGGTAAGGAGGCCTATTTTTCCGACGTGGGGCCGGACAGGGACTGTTACGGCGCGGTTCAGGCCTGCAGGGAGTGGGGCGTATTGGTCGAGGAATATGAGTTTTTTCCGGATGAGCAGGTCAACTGGGAGTATGCCATAAAGACGTCGGTACGGGCTATTGGCCTGGAAAAGCTGAATCAGTCAGAGCCTGGCATGGAAGTGACAGAGGAAAATCTTGTGGAATTTTTCAGGACTTATATCGCCTCGGTGGAGGAAGGGGCCCTGGACAGCGGGGTGTCTGGGGAGGATGCTTTGGTAATCCTGGGATATGCTTACGATTTTGGGACGGATCTGACACTTCCGGAGAGATGTGAGGTGACTTACATGGAAGGTGTGAAGAAGGCGGAGGCCGGGACGATCCGCCCGGATGAGGATAGTTTTCAGGCAGTGGTGGCAGACGGCAGTTCCTATAAAGAGGGAGATATTATTTACATAGCTCCATCAACAGACGCCCCGGCGGCGGCGCTGAAGGTCAGTTCCGTAGAGGGGGATACCATCTTCTATGAGCAGGCTGCCATGGAAGAGGTGTTTCAGGAGATCCAGGTAAGCGGCACGTTTGGGGCGGATGCTATTTTTGTGGAGGCGGAAGAGGACGTGAGGGTAAGCCTGGAGAATGGCCCAAAGGGGGAGGTCCTATATGCCAATTGGCAGGCAGGGGCGGATGGGGGCGCGGTCCCTGTGGGGGCAAAGGTAAGCAATGGCAGCGTTACCTTTGATAAGACCTTTAAAAACGGGGCTTCCATCTCCGTAAAAATCTCTGACATAAAAGTGACGGCTGACATTGACTACGGGTTTTTTAAAGGGCTGAAAAAGGCCGACGCCACCTTATCTTTTCAGGACCAGGTTAAGGCTTCCTACAAAAATAGCAGGCATACGTCAGAACAGTATCCCCTGGGCAAAATCAATGTGCCTCTGGGAACCACTCCGGTGGCAGTGGAGTTTACCCTGATTGTGAACCTGGGATTTGACGGCGAGGTGACGCTGACCTGCTCGTCTAATCTTGTGGCTAAGGCCAATTACCGGGAAGGCTGCGGATTTGCCGGGTCTGTGGAAAATCAGAACGCTGCCTGCGATCTCCATGCCAAAGCCACGATTACCGTGGAACCTGCCGTCAAGGCGGAGATTTGCTGCCTTTCCAGGGGGATAGTCAACGCAAAGGTTACCAGCGGGGTGGTGGCAGTGGGTACGGCGGATATCGATATTCTGGGTGAGGAGCCGGCATGTCTTGACCTTTTGATGTGGGTTCCCCTTCGGTGGGCGATTAATGAGGACGGATGCGTTTTGACGGACTTTGTAAAAGGCGCCAAAATTTCCAGGGTGGTGTGGGATTCGGAAAGCAGCAGGATTAAAAAACATTTTCATTATGAGGATCTGGTTCTGGTGGAGGCCTGTACCAGAGGGAGTGAAAAGAAAGTGGAGACTGTGGTGGAGGAAGAGGAAGGCAGGCCTTATGAATATAAGGTGTTTGACTTTCAGGAGCTTGTGTTTGGGTTTATCCGGGTTTCCACCCAGGCGGTCCATCTGGCCGGAGGAGAGTCAAAAACAGTTCAGCTCATCGCCCTGCCAGGGGGATATGGGGCGGGGGATTTAAACTACAGGACTGAGGACTCTTCGGTATGTTCCGTAAGCGGAGGGACCATCCAGGCCAATGGGCCGGGCAGCACAAGGGTGGTTATCTCCACAGGCGACGGGAAGTTTACTACTTATGTCTCTGTTTTTGTGGAGCAGGAATACCATGATACGTCAGGCTTTGAACCGTTGTAGGAGGAACAGATTCATGGGAGGAAGGCAGAAAAGACCGAAAAGGACGTGGTGGTCAGGGATTGTGGCCGCGGTATGGCTTTGGGCGGCTCTGGCTGTGGAGGCTTATGGGGCGGAGGCCAGGGTGGTGAGCGCCATGGTCTCGGACGGTTTTATTTACATTTATCTTCAGGGAGTTTCAGAACTGAGAGAGGGGACTTTGTTCCAGATTGGCGCCAAAGTATGTCCCAGGGAGGATGTGGCGGTGGGGAACTTAGATTCTCTGGAAACGCCTATGCGTACCATTCTTCTGGTGGATAATTCCAAGTCAATCCCTGAAAAGAATCATGAGGATATCCGGATTCTGTTAGAGGGGATTGTGGCCGGGGCCATGGAGGGGGAGCAGATAAGGATAGGGACTATTTCTGACCAGCTTGCGTATCAGTGTGAGTTTACCACAGATAAGGAGGCGCTAAATCAGGTCATAGAGGGGATTACATACAGCAATCAGGATACGTATCTAAGCGATATTCTCTATGATGTGATTGCCAGTCTGGAACAGGAGAATACAGGCGTTTTGACCAGAATCGTGATTTTTGCCGACGGGGCGGATGATAAAGCCATTGGCTATACCAATGAAGAGGTTCGCAGGATAATCGAGAAGGGCGCTTATCCGGTTTACGCCATCGGATTCCCCAAAGGGAATAACTTTGCCCAGTTGGAAACCATGTTTTCCTTTGCCAGGGCGTCTTTTTCCGAGTATTATCTGGCAGATGGAACCGTCACTCATGAGGAGATTATCAACGGGCTTTTGCAGGACCAGAAGGATCTGTGCGTCAGGATTCGTCCGGATGAAAGCCTGCTGGACGGAAGCAGCAGGAATATCCGCCTGAAACTGAGTACGGAGGAGGGGGATATAGAACTAACGGCTACCGTACAGATGCCTTTTGGGGACGGGAAGGAGCCGGAGACAGAGACAGAAGCGGAGATGCCGGAAAGTCATGACGAGCCGGAGACGCCGGAGACAAAGCCTGCGGAAGAGACTTTGCCAAGTATCGCCCCAAGGACAGGACAGCCGGACAGTGGGGAGAAAAACGGGGATTATTTATGGCTGTATGTGGGGGTAGGAGTATTAGCGGCTATGGCTGCGGCGGTGTGGGCGGTTTTGGTCTTTAGGGGCAAGAGAAAAGGGAAGAGCCAGGGGACGGAGGATAAGACAGCCAGGGAAAAGGACGGAGAGGGGAAAGAGGAAAACGGAAGTGCCGCGGACATAGACGGGGCGGAGGATGAGACCATACTGATTCGGAAGGAGGAGCCTGACAACGCCAGGCCTTTATGGGAGAAAAAGCAGTATTGTGTGACATTGTGGAATCTGGACCAGCCGGATATTTCCTACACGGCTGCTATCCAGGATGTGGTCCGTATCGGGCGTGTGGGAAATGATATTAATATTGATGATGAAACGGTGTCCAAAAAGCACTGTGAATTAATCTTAAGGGGCCAGATTCTTTATATAAAAGATGTGGGTTCGAAAAACGGGACAAAACATCACAATGTCAGGATTGACGGCGAGATATCCATAGCCAGCGGCGAAGTGGTAGAGATTGGAAGATGCCGGTATCGGGTTGTGTTGGATAGGAAGTAGTAAGGGAAAGAAAAGGACAGGACAAACATGGAACAGGGAACCCGTTTAAATGATACGTATGTTGTGTTGGAGCAGCTTGGCCGGGGCGGCGGCGGGGTTGTCTATAAAGCATACCATGAGCGCCTTAAGACCTATGTTGTGGTAAAGCAGGTCAGAGAAAAGGTAAAAGGGATTCTGGATGGGAGAGGGGAGGCGGATATCCTAAAAAAGCTGAAGCATACCAATCTGCCTCAGGTCTATGATTTTTTGGAGATTGATGATGAGATCTACACGGTCATGGACTATGTTCCCGGGGAATCTCTGGATAAAGTAGTAAAAAGGCAGGGAGCGATTGACCCCAAAAAGGTTTATCAATGGGCTGTGCAGCTGGCGGACGCTTTAAGTTATCTCCACAGCCAGAAACCGGCGATTATCCACAGCGATATCAAGCCGGCCAATGTGATGCTCACCCCAAAAGGGAATGTCTCTCTGATTGATTTCAATATTTCCCTGGCCTTTGATGATGGATGGAGAACCTCCACAGGCATCAGCGGGGGGTATTCCCCTCCGGAACAGCATCGGGATTTTAACAGCTATGTAAGACGGATGAATGCCCGCGGAAGGTCCGGACAGGAGAACCCTAAGGGCGGGGAGGAACAAAAGACGGATCATACCAGAACCATTTTGGAGGAGACGGGGGCGGACACAGTGGTTTTGGAGGAGACAGTGGTTTCTGACGATAAGACCGAAAGCCTTATTGCCAGCGTAGCGGGAAGCGGGGTGGATGAGCGGTCTGACGTCTACAGTCTGGGAGCTACGCTGTATCACCTTCTTACCGGCGTCAAACCGGCAGAGAATTTTGAAGAGATCCGGCCTCTTAGCAGCTTTCGGTTAAACATTGGTCCGGGGTTTTCTATTATTGTAGAAAAGATGATGGAGCTGGATCCGGGGAAGCGGTATCAGAACGGACAGGAACTTTTCTATGGGCTGAAGCATGTCTATGAGCTGGATCAGGACTTTATCGCCTACAGACGAAGCTGCAGACTGCAAAAGATTTTGGCTGCCGCGCTGTGGGCGGGAGGCATTGGTCTTTTGGGGTTGGGATTAAGGACCATGGATCGGGAACGGTTTTATGCGTATAACCGAAGTGTGGAGCAGGCAGGCGTTTTCCTGGACGCTTCCAGGTATGAAGAGGCAGAGGTTCTCATAGAGGAGGCGATCCGGCTTTTGCCGGGGCGTGCAGGAGCTTATGAGAAGGAGGCGCTGCGCCTGTATGGCATGGGAGATTATGATGAAGTGATTTCTTACGCCCGGGATGTGCTCAATAACCCGCCCTATGAGATTTCAGGTATTGAGGAAGAAAAGACTCTGGGAAATATTTTCTATATTCTTGGCAACGCCTATTTTGAGAAGGAGGATTATGCCAGTGCAATGGATTGTTTTGGGAGGGCGCTGGAATGGAATCGGGGTAACAGTCTCTATTATCGTGATTACGCCGTAACACTGGCGAAAACGGGAAACACCGGCATGGCGGAGGATGCTCTGAAAAGGGCTGTGGAACTGGGCCTGGGAGAGGATTCTATCTACATGGTACAGGGGGAGATCGCCTACGCCCAGGGGGAAAATGACCTGGCTGCGCGGCGGCTTGAGGATTCCATACGCTGGGCAGAGAGCGAGGAACTGCTAAAGAGAGCAACCTTTTTGTGTGCGCAGGCGTATCAGAGGATGGGGGCGGATTATCTGGACAGGGAGGTGGCTTTGCTGGAAAAGTCGGAGGACCGTTTCGGGGCGGATGTATCTATGCATATTTCGGAAATGCTGGCGGATGCCTATGCCAGGAAGGCAGAAATTGGGAAGGAAAATGATACCTCATTGGAATATTACCGCAAGGCGTTGGATAAGTTTGAGGAACTGTATGAGAAGGGGTATGCGACCAGGCAGGTTATGGAAAATCTGGCGATTCTTTACCAACAGACCGATGGATTTTTGGAGGCGCGGGATATGCTTATACAGATCACAGAGCAATACCCAGGGGACTACCGGGCCTATAAGCGCCTGGCCTTTTTGGAGGCTGACATGCAGCAGGAAAAGGAAAATAAGGACAGGGATTATGGGAGGATGAGGGAGTACAGTAAGAAGGCACAGGAACTGTACGAAAGCCAGGAAATGGAGAGGGATACGGAGATGGAAATGCTGGAGACCATGGTGAAGGACTTAAAAGAGGGCGGATGGTTTCCGGATGCGTAACAGTTCAGATAACCCTTGAACTGTTACCCTGATTCAGATTGAATAGCGGAGGTTGAGAGATGGATGTGAGAGCGATATTCCCTCTTGGAATGACGCCGGGGGCAGTGATGGCTGTTGGCGGAGCGGCGCTGTTGAGCTTAGGAGCCGGGTTTACGGTCTGGATTATGGCAACCGCGGGAAAGAGGAGACGAAAGATTGTGGAACAGATGAGGAATAAGTATTAGAGGAGCAGGGGTATGGGGAAATCATGGAAACCGGCGTGGCTGTGGGTCAGTATCATGCTGCTTTTTACAGGCTGCCAAAATAAGAACAGCGAGATAGCCCGAAATCTGGATCTGGGATATCGGTATCTGGAGGGGCAGGAATACGAGGAAGCGGTGATCGCGTTTTCCAGATGCATTGAGGTGGATCCGAAATGGCAGGAGGCTTTGCTTGGACGGGCTGAGGCTTATATGGGAATGGAACAATGGGAGGAGGCCGTATCCGACTGCAGGGCTGTGATCCAACTGAACGAAGAGGACGTGAGTGCGTATCTGCTTTTAGGAAACATACTCAGAGGCAGAATACAGCATTGGGACGCCATGACAGAGACAGAATATTGGGACCTGATGGAGCTGATGCAAAGAAAAAGGGATAACAAAACGGTTGAGAGTGTGATTCTGGAGATTGAGGAGATGGTATCCACGATTCCGTCCTCCTACTTTGCGCCAGGTGAGGGAGAAGAACATGAGTATGGAGCAGAAACAGGGAAATCCGGAAGCGGGGAACATACTCTGTGGGGTGGAAAGATCCAGGTTGTGGAACCTCCCGCTCATGTGGAGAAGGCAGAATCTTTTCCAGGTGGAGGAGAGTTAAAGCTTTTGTATGTTTTGAAAAAAGAAGAGGAAACGGATCACTTTGAGATACAGGAAATCCATGTGGACGGGGAAAAGCATTATGTGCTGATCTACTACAGTCAATGGGAGAATGGAGGGTATAAAGCATCCGGGGAATACCAGGCGGTTTTGCACGAGGATGGAAGGATACGGTCTGTGCTGAAGGGAACAGAGGATGCCAACGGAGTGGGAGAAAACGGGTTAAACACCGATGGACAAAAGGTCTATGATGTGGATGGAAATGAGCTTTTTCAGGTGACAGACTATTGGATCAGCGGAAGGTTTTACCATGGACTGTGCCGGATAAGGGATAAGGATACCGGCCTGTTTGGTTATGTCAATACAAAGGGGGAGGTTGCCATCCCATGCCAGTATGACAATACGAAAGGCTTTGAGGGAGGAGCGGCTTATTCTCTTATAGGCGGAGAGGGGCAGGGATGGGGGTATATCAATGCCCAGGGAGAGCGGATCCTGGATGAACGGTATGATTTTATGGGAAACGGAACAGAAAAGGGATTATTCTGCGTTAGAGACAGGGAGAGCGGACGATGGGGATATGTGGACGCTTTTGGCGAATTTGTGATTCCCTGTGTATATGAAAACGCGTTTCCCTTTCACGGAAATCCAGGGGAGAAGAATTTTACGGCAATGGTTTTTTTTGACGGCAGAAAGATGATGATCGACCACCAGGGCAATGATGTGCTGGGGGAGGAATATGAGCTGACAGGAGACAGTTATGAATACGGGCTTTTTGCGGTAAGACAGAAAAAGACCGGGTTTTACGGTTACGCGGACTCAAGAGGAACTATAAGGATTCCCTGCATGTATGATGAAGTTTTGGAGGTTTCTATGAATGACGGAATCGCGAAAGTACGGTCAGGGGAAGAGGAGTTTTGGGTAGATAGGAACAATCAGAGGACAGAGCCTGTGAAAAGAGAGGAAGAGGAGCTGTATGAGTGGAATTTTATGGTAGGCGGAGGACAGTACGCGGAGGGGGATACCTATTATGTGGTCCGTCATAATGTGTATAACTGGGGCGGGGAGGTTATATTAGAAGGGGCCGATGGAAGCAGTATCGTTGTGATCGATGGAACGGATTTTTATTATGACGACGGAACATACATGTATGTATATCGGTATGAGGAAAGGGATGATACGTAAAGATGGAAAGGAAGAAAACAGTGGCTGTGATTGTGATATTGTCGCTGTTGGTGATATTTTCTGCTGTTTTTATAAAGCTGTTGAGACAAAAACGGATGGAAAGCCAGTATATGGAACAGCTGGAGCTGGGAAACCGGTACTTGACAGAACAGAATTATGAGGAAGCGGTGATGGCATTTAGCAGGGTGATCGAGATTGATCCAAAGCAGGCGGAAGGATATCTGAAACTGGCAGAAGCATATTCCGGTTTTGGCCAGTATGACAAGGCTGCCACGGTTTTGAAACAGGGCTTTGAGATGACAGAGGATGAACAGATAAAGGAACTTTGGCTTAGTGCTGAGAGTAATCTGGCAAGGGTGGAGGAGACAAAGAAAGGTGAGGGTGAGGAAGAAGAGCCGCCTGACGAGGAAGCTGTCTATAAGGAGATTTTGGATAAATATTATCTGGCGGTTTCCGAACATTGGAAGAGACAAATGCTTTTAGATGAAGGATTGTGTTATCTTTGCTCCTATTATGATGGACTGTCTCAGATTGGATATTGTTTTATGGATATTGACGGCAACGGGGTGGAGGAGTTGTTGATAGGAGAGACGGGGACAGATGGTTATAAAGGGATGTTTTTTGACCTGTATGCCATAATCGACAACAGGGCTGTCCAGATTGCGGTAAGCGGGGAAAGGGATCGCTATTATTTATGCACAGGCTATAAAATCGCCAATGAAGGTTCCGGGGGAGCTGAGCTGTCGTCTAATACATATTATGAGTTTGATGGAGAAAGGGGGATGCTGTCTTTGATAGAGGCGGTAACCTATGATGGAGATTATGATGAGAATAATCCGTGGTTTTACAGCGCCGAAGGGGTTGGACGGGAGTTTTATACGCCGATTTCACAGGAGAGAGCGTTTCAGATACAGAACCAGTATACCTATACAGACATCCCCTTTATATCTTTTGATGAGTATCCATATTCCTGGGGGATAGAACAGCGGACAAAAGATATTATGACAGAGGCAGTAACAGCCATTGTGTATTATTACCGGGGGCAGGAAACTCTGGCGGAAAATCTGACAGATACGGATATTCAATATTTTCTGGAATGGCATTTGAACAATGAGGGATATGATAATGGAACGGAGAACAAACCGATTTTTGATTCTTATGAATATGACGAATATGGAAGAAAATGGTTTGATATCGAAGATGTTTACAAAAAGATGGAGGACATATATGGAAGAGAAGTGAACAGGGAACTGATTAGCCAAGATATATTATTTGACTTTCAAGATGGCAGGATCAGTATGCCGGGCGGAGATGGGGATGAATGGCTTCTTTCTACACTTTTAGAATGCGGGACAGAAGATGAAACCGTGACTCTGCGAATCCATTACCGCATTGAGTATAATGTCCCGGAGCTTAATGCGGAGGAGACTGTGACAGCGACTTTTGAGGAGAATCCTGACAGTTATATGGGATATACTTTGGTGAAGGTGGAATCTATGGAATAGTTTTTTGCAAAATCGGAGGGAAAATAACCATGAGAAAAAGAATAATCTGTTTAGCTACAATCGCGTTAACAATCTTATGCGCCTGCGGGGAAGGCTACGATTCCGATACTCCCTGTGTTTATTGCGACAGGACTCCCACGAAACGATTTGAGGCAGCATCGGGAGAGTGCTATGTATGTGAATCCTGCAGTACGGAGTGTATGTTTTGCGATAAAGAGGCAACAAAACAATATTTCAATGGATTAGGGTATCCGACTTTTGTATGCGGAGAGTGTTATAAGGAAGTTCAGGAACTGAATGAATAATGGAAAGAGAAATCAGGAGTTAATAGTATGATGAAGGACTGCCGGAAAAATCCATGTAGGAGAGCGCGATACCATGACAAATTACGACTATCTGTATAAAAAAGAATACTACGGCGAAAGTCTCTATAAAAACTATGAAGTAAAAAAGGAGTTAGGCTATCAGGTGATCAAAAACGGAGTAATCCTGCCCTACAGACAGACGGACCAGGGGCCGGGCGGAGGTGTTTTAGACGGCAAAGGCAGGTTTATTGGCAGCACCTCTCTCCATGACCACTGCGGCTGCGGGTATGAGTATACCAAAGCGGAAAGGCATGTAGAGTCAACGGTGATCTATCTTGGAATGTTCCATGATATCTGGGGCCACTGTCTTACAGACAATCTCCGGCGGCTGTGGTTTTTAAGCTCATCCGCGTACATAGAAAAATTTGGCAGATGCAAACTGGTATTTGTCCCAATGGAGCAGTTTACTTTTGGGGAGAGCAACCGAAAGCTGCTGGAGATTCTGGGAGTCTGCCCGGATGATTTGCTGCCGGTTACCAAGATTACACAATATGGAACCATCATACTTCCGGACGAATGTTTTTTTACACCTGACGGGGATCTGCGCTATTTTACTTCCCAGTACCGGGACATGATCGACCGAATCAGGGATTATGCCGTGGAACACAGAAAGCCGACTCCCTATAAAAAGGTTTATTTTTCTTACAGAAATTATACTCATTTTAAGCAGTTTGGCGAGGAACGGCTGGAGCGGTATTTTGGCTCAAAAGGGTATCAGGTGCTGTATCCGGAAAAGATGACCTTTGAGGAGCAGCTGAATGTCCTGATAAACTGTGACAGCTTTGCCTCCACCATTGGTTCCTGTTCCCATAATATTCTCTTTTTACAGGATCACACAAAGGTGATATTGATTCCCCGGGCCAATTATCTGACAGGATATCAGCTGACTGTGGATCAGGTTCACGAGCTGGATATCACCTATATTGACTCCACTTTGTCGCTGTTTGCAGCCAGGTTTCCGTGGGAAGGGCCGTTCTACTTTTTTGTCAGCAGCAGGCTGATGGATTATTTTAAGGATGGCAGGAAAAGAGACCGCAGGTACTGGATTGAGAACTTTAAGGGGTTTAAGTGGTATGCCGTTCACGGTCTCAATTATGGAAGAGGGGCCAGCGGGAAGGTCTATGAATATTACAGCGAGACGGCAGCCGCATGTCTGGAACAGTTTTGCCAGGCAAACAGGTGGACCAGGGTGAAACGGGTGGCGATGAAAGCGTTTATCTTTGGGGGGCGTATGGTTGGGAAACTGAAGTTTCTAAAGTTTCCAAAACCTATGAAGGCAGGAAGACGCAAAGGCACGCAGACAGCAATGAACCGATGAGGAGTTGTGGATGAAAAGCAGCAGGAAAAGAAATTGTAAGATTATGATCTATATGGGGCTGTTTTTCCTGGTCCTGTTTATCCATATGCCATGGGATATCATCAGCGACGACGCGGTAAATCTCCGGCTGGAATTGTCGTGTTCCCAGTATTTTATGAGACAGTGGAGGGAAAACGGGCGGTATTTTACGGATACCCTGGCGTACATCTTTTTAAACGGGCCTTTTGTGGTATGGAAGCTGTTTGATTCGGTTCTCTATGTATTGCTGGCAATGATGACGGCATATCTCTTTGGGGATGATGTGATGTGGGACCTGGCGTGCTGCGGAATGGTGGCGTTATTTCCCTTTGAGTATATGATTAGCGCGGGGTATATTGCAACCTCAGCTAATTACATGTATCCGGTTTTTTGTGTGGTACTTGTCTTTTTCTGTTTGAAGAGAATCTATGAGGAGAAGGGAAAGGCATGGGAGATCGTCTGTATTGTTTTGGCAACCTTGTACGGCACGAACCATGAGCAGGCAGGGATTGCCCTGATATGCAGTCTGGCCTGTGGAGCGGTCTTGTGGAGAACATGGGGGGAGAGGAAAGGAGCGGAGTTTGGCAGGATCCTGTACGGGGAATTAGGGTTTGCGCTTCTATGTTTTGGCATCAGTTTTTTCTCACCGGGACACCTGGCGCGGATGAGATCTACCGTAGAGATGGAGGTGTGGCTGCCGCAGTACGCGCAGTGGAGTCTGGTTACTAAGGTCTATCGGGGATATACCAGCACAGTGGCGGTGCTGCTTTTTCAGAGACAGGATCTGGTAACGGTTTTTCTGGTTCTTGTGGCCGCCTTGTCTTTGAGAAAGAGATTTTGGGCCGGGATGGTCCCTCTGGTTACGGAGATGGCGGTGAAATGGGCCGGGTATGACCGGTTTGTCGTGTTCTTCCCCTACTCCCGGGGAATGCCGGATATCGATCTGCTGGAACATGGGGCGGGGCCCTGGGCTGCATTGGTGTTATCGGCGGTGATGATTGGAGGGACGGTTTTTAGTCTGTATCGGGTCGTGGAACATAAGAGGAGGCTTGGGGTGGTGTATGGGCTGCTTTTTATTGCCGCCTGTACAAGGGAGATGATGGGATTTTCCGCAACTATCTACGCGTCGTCATTCAGGACGTTTACCTGCAGTCTTTTTGCTGTAGGGGTGTGCGGGGTGGTGTTGATGAAGGAGTGGGTGGAAGGGGGGAGGGAATGTGTATTTGGAGATGAAAAAGAGCTTGTTTGATGAGATCATCCATAGTTCTTCCGGATTTGGATATGAGACAGGTGGATTTGTCGGTGTTTGTGGTAATAAAATCTGTGTGTGGGCTTTTGATGAGGGAGTTAGAGGAGCGCGGGAAGGAGTCTATTGCCCCAATAAGAATAAGTTCTACTTTATGATCAGCAGCTGGAGGGAGATAGGAGTTACTTGTTTGGGGATCGTGCATACACACCTTAATGGCAATCCACAGTTATCCCAGGGAGATGTTCGCTATATAAACTCTATTTTTGATAGGAATGGGAATTTAGTGAAAATGTTTTTTCCCATAGTGATTCCTGATAAAGAGATTCATGTTTATGGTTCCCGTCGAAAGGATGGGGAGGTTTTGATTCAGTTGGTTCCACTAAAAATTATATAAACAAGGAGGAAAAAGAAATGAAAGGTAAGAAAGAATGGGAGATTGTTTTGCCGGAGGGGCAGCTTTGCGGCCATAACTGCGGAGATGGATGTATTTACTGGGAGCCTTATAAGAGAGATAGCAATGGAAGGCAGTATTGTAATCATTATGGAACGTATTACTATCCGTCTGAAAGGCAGGGATGTCTTAGTTTTAAAAAATAAAGGAAGTATGAAATGATAAAACTAATATTATTTATTGTGATTACATTTGTTGTTCTGGTTGTTTGGTCTATGTCCTGCTCACCTTCTGTGAAACCAGGGGAAGAGTGGAGACGATCTTTAAACGGAGTTTTAATGAAAGAGGGAACTAGTGAAAATGAAGAAGATATGTATGCCTACCAGAAAAAAGTACCAGGAGTAGATTTTGAAGAGGTAGTGATTAACTGTATGGACGGAGAAATATGTATAGGTAAAAAGTGGTATCGCAGACGATATGGCCTATGGGAGGTTTATCGGTTCAGAGACAGTGAATCTATCTGGTATGAGAGATTGGATAAGTGGGGGTATACACCTGAAGAGGGAGTTTCTTACTGCAAATTAGGGTGCAGAAACACTGGCCGAACTTGGGAACAGGAAAAAAATAGGTTGATTAAAATGTTTTTTCCTGACGAGTGGTTTGCGGCGGAGGAATATTTTGAGTATTTAAGGATAAAAGAGAAGGAAAGATTTGGATAAATATTAAATATTTAATTTCGTTCTAACTAGAAAGCTTATAGGAGGAAAGTAAATGGAAAATAAGAAAGAATTAAAGATTATATTGCCGGAGGGACAGTTTTGCAGTCATAACTGCACAGATGGAAAGGGATGTATTTACTGGGAACCTCATAAAAAAGATGGACATGACAGACAGTATTGTAATCATTATAGAAGTTATTACTACCCGTCTGACAGAGAAGGATGTCTTAGTTATAAGGAACTAAAATAAGGTTTTGTGATACCTTAGGGATTCTAGTATTAATCTGACAGTATATGTTCTCCCAGCTTGGATTTACTTCAATACAGGAAGCCATCTAAGATGGGAGAAAAATGCTGACAGAGATTATTATAATAGATAAGGGAGAAGAATAATGTGAATGACATATTTTGGAACAACAAAGGAAGAGGAAGTAAGCAGAATAAAAGATTTATGGAAGAAATCTTTATTGGTTTTTATTGTAGTTGGCGTGTTAATGGTGGCGGCAGAGGGAAGTATCCTGGCGTTTTTAGGCGGTATCGTGCCGTTCTTTCTGGTTTGGGGATTTCAGGCATGTTTCTCTACAGCAGGAGGGATCATTGGTTTTATAACAGATTTAATACCTATTGAGATACTTAAATTTATAGCTAAACTGCTTGCGTTCTGTTTTTTTGGTACATTTGTCGGGATGTTTTATTTTGTGTTAGGGAATATAAAACTTTATTCAATTATGAAGAATTAGGATTTAAACTTTTTGCTTATTAAGGGAGGAATTGCATTATGTATTGTAAAAAATGCGGAAAAGAAATGGAAGATGACGCGAAATTCTGCAAATTCTGCGGAACTGCTGTGGAAGGAGGGAGAAGCTTTGCCAGACCAGATATAAAAATTGATGTAAAAGGGAATCTTCTCTGGATGGCGGCCGCGTTTTTTGTGATCTTATGGCAGGGGATGAAGCCCTGGATAAAGATAGATCTTCCGTTTATGGCCACAATGGAGATACAGTGGTATAAGATTTTTAAAATATTCAAAAAGATTCAGGAGTTTGTGGGAAGTATAGCATATGGTTCCGAAGGACTGGAACTGTCAGGCTATATCTTCATAGGTATGATACCGTTTCTTTTATGGGCGGCGGCCGGTTTATCAATCTTGTATGCAGGGTATCTGCTCTATAGGAAGGAACGCAAAATAAAGGTATTGGGCGCTGCAAAATGGGCTGTGAAACTGTCCTTGGCGGCCTCAGCGTTATCTATAGCAGTTCTTTTGTGCCTGGGCATTTTTCTTTCGGCCGAAATGAACGGAATTATTGATCTGAATATTATTAAGCCTACCAGAGCTAACTATATTGTATTTATTGTTTCATTTTTAGATTGGAAAATATTGATACCTAGATATCAGAGAGAACTGGATGGAACCTTATGAAAAAAATCAAAAGGACAGTCGTATACTTCATTATACTGCTTTTGATCTGCGGGTGTGAAAAGACTAAGACTATAGAGCAGCAGATAGCTGAACAGATGGAATTGGGAGAGAAGTACTTATTAGAACAAAAGTATGAGGAGGCTATCGTTGTTTTTAATAAGGCGATAGAAATAGAACCTCAGAATATAGTTTTATATGAGAGACTGGCATATGCCTATTCCTTGCAGGGGAATGAAGAAAAAATGCTGGAAACTATATACAAAGGGATTATAATTGTCCAGGAATTATCAGGAGAAGAAAGGAAAGAATTTGTTGACTATGCAGAAGAGACCCTTTTGGAAATTATAGAAAATCATGAACAAAAGGGAGATTTAGATAAGGCGATTGAGATAGCCGAACATGGTAAGGAAATCAGTGAAGTCATAAGCGAAAAGTTGGAAGAATTGATTCGTAAAAAGAAGGCGGAAGAAAAAAGAAAATATATTTTTGAAGAAGGAGAGGAATTGTTAGAGCAGCTGTATCAGGCAGCACAGAATGAAGATTATTCAAAAATTTCACTTTTAATTTCCAGTGAAGAGGCGGATACCATTATATGGAGCAATCTGGGTATTGATGACAGTATTTCATATCCAGAGGAGAATGGTATTCAAATGCAAATTTATATTAAGCCAGTATATGATGACTCGGTATATGACGAAGAGAGGGGATACTGGTATTTGGGTACGGGAGTATACTATGGCAATTTAGTGAACGGAAAAAAAGAAGGGAGTGGTTGGGCAATACTTGATTTTGCCCCTGAAAATAGTCCCGGTTCTTATCAAAAGTTTGACGGAGAATGGAAAAATAATGCACCCAATGGAAATGGGGAACTGATATCTGTCAATATAGTGGAAAGGAGACAGGAAAGAATCGTGGGGAATTACACAGATGGGTTGGAGAATGGCCATATGGTGAACGTTTCATCTAAGCCTGATATAGTCATTCAATGGGATTATGATTCTATAATGGGAGTACGCCAAAAGAAGGGAGAGGATTTATATGGTGATGGTTCCTATGTGTATTCCTATGGCATTTATTTAGATGCCGAACATAAAAATGCAACGGGGAATCCAAGTGCTTCTGTATCTGAAGGAGTAAAATGTGGAATCCCAGGGTGGAGGACAGAGTGATGTGGCGTAGTTTTATTCCAGGGATGAATTTGGTATCGAACTATTGGACTGCGCGGTTTTGGAATTTGCGACTGTGAGAGAGGTTGATAAATTTAATGGGACCGGGTTAGCTCTGACATTCGGGAAGCCCCTGCGGCAATGGCTGTAATGATTGTCGTGTAAATAGCCGGTTACCGCACCTCCTGTTTTAGAAGATTGACCGGCTCCTCGTAGAGAAAGGAAATGGGATTGAGAAAGGTATTTTTGATGTTTTCCTCAATGCTTAGACGGTCATTGATCTGCAGCAGATATTGCGGCGTTCCCCCTGCGATCCTGTAGGCCAGTGCCTTGTCCTCACCCTTGAAGTGACTGAAATAGCGGCAGGTTTCCTCAAAATCAAAGGGAAGCAGTTTCATCTGTGCTGTGAGCCGGCCAATATCAGCCACAAATTAGTCAATCACGATTTACTAAAGATAATTCCACTAAATTCTGGTGATCATCCATGTTTTCTCGGCCCTGTGAAAAGTAATCTATGGTAACCGTTCAGATAGGTCTGCGCGTTTACCGCGCTGACCGTGGGAAAGCGTAATGGCAGCAGGCATCCGGGCCATCGCCAAAGGCGATTCTAATTGACCGGATGCGTAACAGTTCAAGGGTCATCTGAACTGTTACAACCTGTGGAATACGCCTCCAGAGCAGGGGGAAGAAAGGGTTGCGCTTCCTAAAAAAATCCTTTATAATTCTACTATCAGACAAATCCTTTTTTGAAAGAACCTTTAGCATTGACACGTCGGAACTGGAATTTTGATCGGAAGAAGACGGCAGACGCTCCCTGTGTGGGAGATGGCGCTGCCGTCTTTTGACAAGAATCTATATGGAAGAAAGGGGCGTAGACAGACATGGCAAGAACAGTGGGTATTGGACATCAGGATTTTACCGATCTGATCATGAGCGGCTGTTTTTATGTGGACAAGACAGCATTCATTCGGGAGTGGTGGGAAAATCAGGATATCCTGAAATAAAAGAGACCATGGAGGATCTTTTTGAAAGGCCAAAAACTGTGTACGACCATTGATGAGCAGATTGTTTTTAGTCAGTTGGAGTACAGCGAGAGCGCTGTGTGGAGCCTGTTTTTGGCAAGCGGATATTTGAAAACGGATAAGTTTTGGTTCAATGAAGAATTCGGGATAGAGGAATATGAACTGAGCTTAACTAAATAAGGAAGTCCGCATTACATTTGAAAAGATGATACGGGGATAGTTTGGGCGGCCGGTGAAGGAATATCATGGATTTATCAGGGCGCTGTTGCAGGGCAATACAAAAGAGGTGAATGCTTATATGAACCGGATCACCCTGAACACATTCAGCTATTTTGATACCGGAAACCGCCCGTCAGGATCAGAGCCGGAACGGTTCTGCCACGGATTCGCGCGTATGGTTTTGGATCAAATCCCCCACAAACTGTGACGCACATCTGTCAGAAAGCAATTTTCAAACACGCTCTAGCGAATACAAGGAACTAAAAGTAAGACATCCCTATGAGAAAGGAGATGAACGGTCATGGATCTTCACGCTCTGATCCGATCAAAGGACTACGATTTTTTGCGGGATCACCCCCGCCTTGGAGAGCGGATCATGATCCTGGGGCCGGGAGGAAGCTATGCCTACGGCACCAACAATGAAAACAGCGATATTGATATTCGGGGCATTACCTTAAATACGCCCTCGGATCTTTTAGGCCTGACGGAGTTTGAGCAGTATGAGGACAGGGGGACAGATACGGTCATCTACTCGTTTAACAAGATGGTCCGCCTTCTTTTGGAGTGCAATCCCAACACCTGCGAGATCCTGGGGCTGGATGGAGAGGATTATCTGATGGTCTCTAAACTGGGGCAGGAGCTTTTGGATCACCGGAAGCTGTTTTTGTCAAAGCGGGCGGCTAAATCTTTTGGCGGGTACGCGGGGGCACAGCTTCGTCGCCTGCAGAATGCCATTGCCAGGGATTCTATGCCCCAGACGGAGAGGGAACAGCACATCTTAAACTCAGTGCGCAATGCTCTGGCGGATTTTGCCAGGCGGTATGAGTCCTTTGAGAAGGGAAGCATCCGGCTCTACATTGACAGGGCGGAGAATCCCCAGCTGGAGACGGAGATCTTCGTGGACGCCAACTACCGCCATCTTCCGCTGCGGGACTATGAACATATGTGGGCCGGCATGCACAATGTAGTCAAGGATTATGAGAAGATCGGGAAGCGGAATAAGAAGAAGGATAATAACCATTTGAACAAACACGCCATGCACCTGATCCGGCTGTTTATGATGGGGATCGACATTCTGGAGAAGGGGGAGATCCGCACCCGCAGAAGGGAGGATCTGGGGCTTCTTTTGAAGATCCGGTCCGGCGGATTTCAAAAGGAGGACGGCACTTTTTCCGGGGAGTTTTACGATATCCTGGCTGACTATGAGGCGAGGCTTGAAAGGGCTACGAAGGAGAGTCCTCTTCCGGACGGGCCGGATATGGAGAAGGTGGAAGAATTTGTGGAGAGCATGAACCGCAGGGCGATAGAGATCAGAGGGAAAGATGTGGCTGGAGGCCGATATCGTTGACTTAAGCTTGTCGCTGGCCCGATAGGAGCCATGTGCTGTCAGGCAAAAGCAGGATTTACAGAAGTGAATGACATGGTTGGAGACAGGATGAACAGAAAGAGAGGCGGTGAGTTAAGATGGCCGATGAGGAGGTCACTCGGGAAGGTATGGCCAGAGAGGAGGCCGCTCGGGAAAGTATGAGCAGAGAGGAGGCCGCCCGGGAAAGTATGACCAGTGGGGAGATTGCCCAGGAGAAAATCGCCCGGGCGATCCAGGAGAAGTTAAGGGAGATTGAGGAGAGGGAATGTGTAAAGATCTTGTACGCCGTGGAATCGGGAAGCCGGGCCTGGGGATTTGCCTCCCCGGACAGCGACTATGATGTCCGGTTTATCTATGTAAGAAGACCGGAGGAGTATCTGCGGCTGGATCCGAAGCGGGATGTGATCGAATGGCAGCTGGATGAGGTTTTTGATGTCAATGGGTGGGATATCCGAAAGGCGCTGATCCATTTTCACAAAAGCAGTACAACCGTTTTTGAGTGGAGCCGTTCGCCTGTCGTGTACTGGGAGAGCCCCTGGTGGAGGCAGGTTTATGAGGCGGCGGAAGGATATTTTCAAGTGAAGCCTGCGCTGTACCAGTATTACGGGGTGGCAAAGAGTACGTACAGCCAGTTTCTTCTGGGGGAGACGGTGACGTATAAGAAGTATTTTTATGCTTTGCGGCCTCTGTTGGCATGCCGGTATATCTGGGAACATGGATGCCCGCCTCCGATTGTGTTTGAGGAGCTGATGAGAGAGGAGCTGCCCGGGGAGCTTCGGCAGGCTGTCGGGGAGCTGGTGGAGAGAAAGAAGAAGACTTTGGAGGGGGATGTGCAGACGCCTCTGCCGCGGATCCAGAGGTTTATTGAGGAAGAGCTGGAGATCTGGAAGGCGCGGGCAGGGGAGAAGGCGGGAGAGCCAAAAAAGGACTGGCAGGCTTTGAACCAGGTGTTTTTTCGATTAATGGAGATGTGGAGGGGATCATATGAAGTTATTTATCAGCGCGGATATTGAGGGAACCGCGGGGATCGTCAGCTGGAAGGAGACTGCTCCCGGGGATCAGTACGGGTATTTTGCGGGGCAGATGACAAAGGAGGTGGCGGCGGCTTGCGAGGGGGCTGTGGCAGGAGGCGTATCGGAGATTCTGGTAAAGGACGCCCATGATTCGGCGCGGAACCTGGATCCGTCGGCCATGCCCAGGCAGGCACGGCTTTTGCGGGAGTGGACCGGGGGAGCGGCCTGCATGATGGACGGGCTGGATGGGACGTTCGGGGCGGCGGCCATGACGGGCTACCACACCTGCGCGGGAAGCGACGGCAATCCTCTGGCCCACACCATGAATCTGGGGGTGGAGAGGGCTGTTTTAAACGGCATGGCCTGCAGCGAGTTTACCATCAATGCCCTGTACGCGGCCTATCTGGCGGTGCCGGTGATCTTTTTGAGCGGGGATGAGATGGTGTGCGGGATGGCCAGGGAGCTGTGTCCCGGCATCACCACCGTGGCTACCACCTGGGGGATGGGAGGCGGCGCTGTGGGGATGCACCCCCAGGAGGCCCAGGAGAAGATCCGCGGCGGGATGGAGCGGGCTGTGAGAAAGCTGGAGGCATCTCTTAAAGCAGGTGCGGATTTGGACTGTAAGATCGCTCTGCCAAAGCATTTTACTCTGGAGGTCCATTACAGGGAGCACAAGAAGGCTTACAGGGCCTCCTTCTATCCCGGGGCTGTAAAGACGGGGGCAAAGGCTGTGGCGTATGAGGCGGATGATTACATGGATGTGCTGCGGTTTGTGATGTTCTGCATGTAAACAAATCCTGCTTTTTGTTCGCCGGGAGAGGGGCGGCTGGGTTACAAAATCTCAGGTACGTGAAATGATTGTTAAAAGAAAAGATAAGGGCAGGGATTGAAAGTATGAATACGAAAGCGGAAGCTTCTGCTTCTTTTTACAAAAATATGTTTCGTCTGGCATTTCCCATTGTGATCCAGAACCTGATTACCACCGCGGTCAGCTCCGCGGATGTGATCATGCTGGGGTGGGTAAGCCAGACGGCTCTTTCCGCCGGTTCTTTGGCCAGCCAGATTATGTTTATCTTAAACCTTGTGTATGCCGGTATTTCTTCCGGCATCGGCATGCTGGCGGCTCAGTATTGGGGGAAGAAGGATACCAGGACCATAGAGGAGATCATGGGGATCGGGATGAAGCTGTCTATACCGGTTTCCTTTCTTTTCTTTGTGCTGGCCTGCTTCTTTCCCCAGGTGTTGATGCGGATCTTTACGTCAGAGCAGGCCCTTGTTGAGGCGGGGATGCCTTATCTGCGGATCGTGGGTGTTTCCTACCTGTTTATGAGCGTTTCTCAGGTGTACCTGTGTACCATGCGGTCCATTGAGCGGGTGGTGTTTGCCACGTTTACCAATGCCTCGGCCCTTGTGCTGAACATTGTTCTTAACGGGGTGTTTATTTTTGGACTCTTTGGACTCCCCCGGATGGGGATCATGGGCGTGGCTCTGGCTACTGCGGTTGCCAGGGGAGTGGAGCTTCTGATCTGCCTGGCGGATACCTGCCGGTTTCGCGTGCTGCGGCTTCGGCCGGAACTGCTGTTAAGGCACAATAAGGTTCTGTTTCAGGATTTTATCAAGTATTCTCTTCCCGCTTTTGGAAATGAGGTGTCCTGGGGACTGGCTTTTTCCATGTACTCTGTGATCATGGGCCATCTGGGAAGCGACATGGTGGCTGCCAATGCGGTGGTTATCGTGGCCAGGAATCTGGGGACCGTCATCTGTTTTGGCCTTGCCAACGCGGGGGCAATCCTTCTGGGGAAGGCCATCGGCGAGGGGCGAATGGAGAGTGTGAAGGAGGACGCGTCCCGGTTCTGCAAGATCACCTTCTTAAGCGGGATCATCGGGGGGATCCTGATCTTCGCGCTGCGGCCGGTGTTTATGAATATGGCGGATCTGACGGTTACGGCAAGGCGGTATCTGAGCGGGATGCTCTTTATCAATATGTGCTATGTTCTGGGACAGGCGATGAATACCACGGTGATCTGCGGAATCTTCCGCTCCGGCGGGGATTCCAGGTGGGGCTTTGTCTGCGATGTGATCGATATGTGGCTGTTCTCCGTGCCCTTAGGATTTTTCAGCGCCTTTGTGCTGCGGCTGCCTCCGCTGACGGTTTATTTTCTGATCTGTCTGGATGAATTTGTGAAGATGCCGTTTATCTACAGGCATTATAAGAGTTATAAGTGGCTTAAGAATATTACCAGGGATTTTTCATAGCATGAAAACTGGAAAGTATGATTTAGCAACAGGTCTGATGCGGCACTCTGATCCGGAGTGCCGCTCATGTGTGTTTTCAATCCACAGGATATTTCCCGCATCATCTTTGAGAGTTTCCGTAAAGCCCTTTCGCTTCCTGCACCAGCTCTAAAAATTCCTTTCGATACGGATCGGAATCTCTTCGGATACAGGACTCGGCCAGAGCCAGGACCGTGTCATAGTCCGCGTTTCCCCGATTTTCGCTGTCCCGAAGCACCATGCCAAATTCAGCCACAGCCGAGGCAAAAGCCAGATCATCGGAAAGCTTCGACGTGTAGTCAGCCGATTCCACAGGGTGGGAGATCAGCTTGCTGGTGTCGCCGTTTGGGGCCTTGTAGCGCAGGCTTACGGTCAAAAGCTCGGCGCTTATGGTTTCGTTAGAAGTTTCCGTGGAAGGTTCGGGACGGGGCTGGTATTTCAGCTCCGGTTCGGTGTCCCGAACAGATCCTCCGGCGGGGATCAGCTCGTAGAGGGCGGTCATGGTGTGGCCGGACCCGATCTCACCGGCGTCCACCGTGTCGTCGTGAAAGTCTTCCTTATTCAGCAGCCGGTTTTCATAGCCTACCAGCCGGTAGCCTGCCACATAGGCGGGGTTGAACTCTACCTGGACCTTTACGTCCTTGGCTACCGTGATCAGGGTTCCGCCCATCTCGTCCACCAGAACCTTTTTGGCCTCAAAAACAGAGTCCAGATAGCTGTAATTGCCGTCGCCGTTGTCTGCCAGGGCCTCCATCTTGTTGTCCTTGATGTTGCCGGTGCCTACGCCCAGGACGGACAGGTGGACGCCGCTTTTTCTCTTTTCCTCGATAAGGCGGGTTAAGTCCTTCTCGCTTGTCAGGCCTACGTTCAGATCCCCGTCCGTGGCCAGGATGACCCGGTTGTTGCCGCCTGGGATGTAATGTTTCTGGGCCAGCTCATAGGCCTTCTGGATCCCCGCGCTGCCTGCGGTGGAGCCGCCTGCCTCCAAGTCGTCGATGGCAGCGGCGATCTTTGCGGTGTCGCTGCCCGGCACGCCGTCCAGGACTACAGACTCGTATCCAGCGTAGGTGACAATGGACACCCGGTCCCTGGCGTCAAGGTTCTCGGCCAGCATGGTAAAGGCTTTCTGGACAAGAGGCAGTTTGTCGTCAGAATACATGGAGCCGGACACGTCCAGCAAAAATACCAGGTTGGAGGAGGGACGGTCACGAAAATCGATCTCCTTTGCTTTGAGGCCAATGAGAAGGAGACGGTTTTCTTCATTCCAGGGGCAGGCCGCGTATTCCGTGGTGATGGAGAAGGGGTCCTGACCCTGAGGCTCTTTGTACTGGTAGTTAAAATAATTCAGCATCTCCTCGATCCGGACCGCGTCTTTTGGCACAGTCTGGCCGGAGCGGATGAATCGTCGGATGTTGGTGTAGGAGGCAGTGTCCACGTCGGCGGAGAAGGTGGACAATGGTTCCTGTTCCACAGACTTGAAGCCGCTCTCCTCAATATGGCTGTACTCCTCCGAGGCGCCGGAGTCGGTCCGGTAGGCGGCCTCATACTTTCCGGCCATGGTGGCGGAGTTGTAGACATTGCCGTCAAAGCCGCTGCCCGGCGCTGCCAGGGATTCCTGGGGCGTTGACCCGGAATCGCCGGCCGGCGCCGCCCCGTCCGCCTCCCAGGCCGCTGCGGCGGTGGTTTCTGCCACCGGCTGGCCGCTGTCGGCGTGATCTGGGGCGCCACCGCATCCTGTCAGAAGGGACGCGGCCATAAGGACGCAGAGAACTGGCCTTGGATTTAAGATGGTTTTCTTCATAATAGTTTCCTCCCTATCTTTGATTTTTTGCCTGCAAAGTTTCTGTCACCGTCGGGTCAGGGCAAGAAAGTCCCCAAGAAAGCTGTCGTCCTCCCGAAGGAGCATTCTGTCGTAGTAGTAGTCATTGGTCCCCTCGCTGTCTTTGACCACGACCCGGGCGTGGTCGTCGGCCAGGGTGGCGTAGCCGGAGTGAAATAGATACGCGCCCTCCCGGGTTACCTGGACCTGGGGGGCAGAGGCACATAAAAGCTGCCAGTTCTGGTCCTGCCGTTTCAAAGGCAGGAGATAGGGTGCGCCGGGCTGCAGCTGGTAGAGCACATGGCTTTCGGATCCGGAGTCCGCCTGGGCCGGTACAATGGGGGCAGTCACGGTAATACTGTCAGCGCCCGAGATATAATCCTGGGAGTAATACACCTGATCAAGGGCTATGTCGTAGGTGATCATCACGGCTTTCCCCTCCTGGTCTGTCTCCAGTCGGGCCCGGGTCACGGTTCCCTGACACAAAAGCTCCGTGTCTTTCAGGATATCCTCGGAAAAATGTACGGCGTCATAGGGCATGGTCTTAGCCTGGGCGGGAACGGTCATGGGCGTGTAGGGCGTTAGGGACAGCTGGCTGTAGGAGATTGGGGTTATGAGAAACGCGGATCCGGTGTCTCCCGGCGGGGATGACAAAGCGCTTTTTGGGTTTTCTTTGGAGACTTCTCCTTCATGGGAAACCTCATCGCTGCTGCCACCAGGGCCTTGTGCCTCATGGGAATCGCCTTCATTGCTGCCACCAGGGTCTTGTGCCTCATAGGAAATCCCGTCCCCACAGCCTGCTGTGGTTTCAGCGGCGGCTATGGCTGTGGTTTCCTCCATGCCGTCGGGGCGGAGGGCCAGATCCGGCCGGTTCCACGGGGCCAGGACTGCCAGCAGGATCATGGCGGCAGCGGCGGCGGCCTTTTTATAGACACCGCGGGCGGAAAGGATCTTGGGCAGCCAGGACCTGGATCTGGGGGAGCGGAGCACGCTTTTTGGCGAAAGGGTTCCTGGAGCAAAAGGGGAGGCCGACAATGGGGAAAGATCGTCCGTAGGCGTCCCGGGGGAGACGGGGGCGGGGCGTTCCTCTAACTGTTTTTCAATCCGGCTCCACAGATCCGGCGTTTCCAGGCGCTTTAATATTCTGTATTCTTGTTCTAATGTTGATCTATTGTCCATAGCAGCACCTCTTTAATTTTTCCACAGCAGTTCGGTAGAGCCAGGCCACGGTACCCTGTGGTTTTTTAAGCACCAGGGCGATCTCCTTAAAGGTCAGCTCCCCCATGATCTTTAAGTTCACCACTTGCCGCTCTTCCTCCTTAAGAGTTTTTAAGGCCTGTTGAAGGCTTATATTTTTTACAACCCCATCTTCCGGGGAGGGAGTCCGGCACAGATGATCGGGAGTCTCTGCCAAAGGCTGCTCCCTCCCCCGCCTTCTTAAATGGTCTATAGCCATATTCCGGGCAATGGTAATAAGCCAGGCCCGGTGTCCGCATCCCGCCTTGTAGGAGCCTGCGATATCCCACAGACGGATGAAGAAGTCGGAGGTAATATCCTCTGCGTCTTCCCGGCTTTTCAGTATGTCAAGGACCACGGAATAGATCATGGGGCAGTAATCCTCATAGATCTCCCGCAGGCCCTCCTTGTCATTTTCACAGATGCGGCGCATGGACTGTTGAAACCGCTGGTCATTCATGGCAATGCCCTCTTTCGTCTAAGCGGGGATTCGGGAACTACAAACGCCCGCTAACTCTGTTATAGATATCCATGTGTTTGCCTGGATATAAACGATACGGATGAGAATGGGAAATTTATGGTGGATCTTTAAAAAAATTGTGGGACTCCACGGTGTAAGCCATGAAGTCCCCGGTCTCCTCTGTACGAAATATCGTCGGACTGTCAGAGTCCCTTAAGCTTTTTACCGGCATGGTGCTTTTCTTTTGTCGAGATTTGGTGTATGATTGGTTATGTTGGAAAAAAATGGTAATAATGGAAAGCAGGTGAGACCATGGTACGGAAATATTTGGAACAGGATGTATACGCGGCGGCCCAGGAGAGGCTGCGGCTGGTTTTTGAGGAATTTGACAATATTTACATCTCATTTTCCGGCGGAAAGGACAGCGGGCTTTTGTTGAACCTGGTGCTGGATTACAGAAAGAGGTATTATCCGGACCGGGTGATCGGGGTGTTCCACCAGGATTTTGAGGCCCAATACACGGTGACCACGGAGTATGTGGAGCGGACATTTGAGCGGATACGGGACGAGGCGGAGTGTTACTGGGTGTGTCTGCCCATGGCTACCAGAACGGCTCTTAGCAGCTATGAGATGTACTGGTATCCCTGGGATGACAAGAAGCAGGAGCTGTGGGTGCGGCCTATGCCTGCAAAGGAGTATGTGATCAACCTGGACAACAACCCTATGACGACTTACCGCTATCGGATGCACCAGGAGGATCTGGCCAAGCAGTTTGGCCGGTGGTATCGGATGTCCCATGGCGGGAAGAAGACCATCTGCCTTCTGGGTATGAGGGCCGAGGAATCCCTGCAGCGCTACAGCGGATTTCTCAATAAAAAATACGGGTATCAGGGGGAGTGCTGGATCGGAAACATGTTTAAGGATGTGTGGTGCGGCTCGCCTCTGTATGACTGGTCCTCCAGGGATGTGTGGCACGCCAACTACATGTTTGGCTATGACTATAACCGGCTTTACGACCTGTATTATATGGCTGGACTGAAGATCTCCCAGATGCGGGTGGCGTCGCCATTTAATGATTATTCCAAGGACGCTCTGAATCTGTACCGGGTCATTGACCCGGAGATCTGGGTGAAGCTGGTGGGGCGGGTTCAGGGAGCTAATTTTACCAGCATCTACGGAAAGACCAAAGCTATGGGATACCGGAATATTTCCCTGCCGGAAGGGCATACCTGGAAGAGCTATACCATGTTTCTTCTGGACACGCTGCCTGCCAGGCTCCGCAATAACTACATAAAAAAGTTTAACACGTCCATTGATTTCTGGCACAAGACAGGGGGCGGGCTGGACGAGGAGACCATAAAGGAGTTAGAGGAGCGGGGCTACAAGATCCGCAGAAACGGGGTTTCCAACTACACACTAAGCAAAAAGTCCAGGGTGGTGTTTGTGGGGAAGATCCCCGACGACACGGACGACATCCGGTCAAGCAAGGATATCCCAAGCTGGAAGAGGATGTGCTACTGCATCCTGAAAAATGATCACACCTGCCGCCTTATGGGGTTTGGCATCACCAGGCAGCAGCAAAGGTATGTGGATGAGATCCGCAAAAAATATAAGAGTCTGGAGGAGGTAGAGTATGGCGCATAAGAGTCCGAAAGGCAAGAGCCCGGCTTACGGGGTGATCCCGGTTCCGGTGGAGAAGATACGGCCTAATTCCTACAATCCCAACCATGTGGCGCCTCCGGAGATGAAGCTTTTGTATGAGAGCATCAAGGCGGACGGATATACCATGCCCGTGGTGTGCTATTACAATAAGGAAGAAGACTGCTATGAGATCGTGGACGGATTTCACCGCTACCGCATCATAAAGGAGTATCCGGATATCTATGAGCGGGAGAAGGGCATGCTTCCCGTGTCGGTGATCGACAAGCCCATCGACCAGCGGATGGCCAGCACGGTCCGCCATAACCGGGCCAGAGGCAGCCACAGCGTGGACCTGATGAGCAATATCATCAAGGAACTGCACGACCTGGGGCGGAGCGACGCCTGGATATCCAGGCATCTGGGCATGGATCGGGATGAGATCCTACGGCTGAAGCAGATCACAGGGCTGGCGGCGCTGTTTAAGGACGTGAAGTTCGGCAATGCCTGGAGACCGGGGGAGGAGGACGGGTAAAGACATGGCGGGTAAGGGCCTGCCATGTCTCTCAGGGGGCTGCCATGTCCTCCAGGGGGCAAAGGGTGCGGGCGCGGGGCTGGCGGCGCTGATTGTTAGAAATAGGCTTAATGGTAGCTTTGAAGTTACAGTTCGCGGGGGAGGAAAGATCGGATGAAAAATTGCTTTGAGAAATTGTAAAAATTGGTGTTGACAATTTCGACAATTCGTATTATACTATCAAAGGTATCGAGGCGTGGCTCAGTTTGGTAGAGCGCTGCGTTCGGGACGCAGAGGCCGTGGGTTCGAATCCCGTCGCCTCGATTCTTTCTTAGTAATACATAGAGGCCAATTGGTCAAGCGGTCAAGACGACGCCCTCTCACGGCGTAAACCCGGGTTCGATTCCCGGATTGGTCATAGAGACAAGGCAGAGATATCTGCCGGTTTCTTTTTTGCAGGTGCTTCCGTGGCTCAGCTGGTAGAGCAACGCATTCGTAATGCGTAGGTCGCCGGTTCGAATCCGGCCGGGAGCTTTGAAAATAAGGGGTTTTAAGAGGCAAAAAAGTGCGTAAACATCGGGGTTTACGCACTTTTGCTTTTTTTCTCTATAAGTCTTACATAAGGCTTAAGTAAGTCTTATGTAGGCAAAATTGGGGGAAAATGGCCGATTTGTGGGGGAAAGATAGGCACAAAACCACAAAAAAAGGGGTTTTCCGAAAGATGCATTAGGATTTCCATAATTAGGACAAGGAGGAAATTCTTATGGAAAAACGGATTATTACCTACGGTGATCACAAAGGAAGAGTCCGCGCCAGAACGACAGTGGAGTATGTTGACGGCTCCAGGGGACGACTGGAAGCCTATGGAGGAAGCAAGAGAGGGGCAAAGGTAAAAGATGAAAAAATTGAGGAGCGGAACAATGAGATTCGATATGGCAAGCAGAAGGGTGCAGGTGACATAACTTTAGAGGATGCGGTGAAAGACAAGATGAAAGAGCGCCGGGAGGCCATGACAATCATGGCTCCCAGCTTTTTTCGGTTATTAAGGACCATTTTTAAATAAGACATTTTCCTTTGAATCA